>JBEKCN010000444.1:0-4600 GCA_050014855.1 Streptosporangiaceae bacterium
GAGCAATGGCTGCAGCGCGCCGGACGCGCCCTGGGAGCAGACACCGGGCCCGGTATCAGGCTGCTTGCTCACACTGTGAGCGGCATGCTGGAGGCCGGCCGCGGCCGGCTCCACGAGGCGGTCGAGGAGTTCGGCGCGGCCGAACGGCTGCGATCGCAGTTGACGGGCTCGCACGCCCTGGCCAGCCAGGTGAGCGGCTGGCTGCTGGCCACCCAGGGCCGCCTCGGGATGACCGGCGAAGCCCGAGCCGCGCTCGCGGCGCTCGATGACGAGCGGGCAGACTCGGGCGAAATCGGTACCGCCCGCGCGATGATCTGCCTCGCGGACGGCGATCCGGCCGGGGCGCTCGGCGCGGTGCGGGACGTTCTGGACGGCACCGCACCGGTCATCGGGTACCTCACGGTCGTCGAGGCTCACCTGCTCGCCGGGCTGGCCCACCGCGCGGTCGGTGACCAGCGCGCGGCGAACCAGGCCGCCGAACGCGCACTCGCCCTCGCCGAGCCGGACCGGCCCATTCTGCCGTTCCTGATGACAGGCTCCCGGGAGCTGCTGGAGGCCCTGCCGCGGCACCAGACCGCGCACGCCGCGCTGCTCACCGACATCCTCGACGTCATGCACGGTGCATCACCGGCACCCACAGGCCAGCAGCCATACCCGCAACCGGAGGAACTCAGCCCAGGCGAGCTCCGGGTGCTGCGCTATCTGCCGACCAACCTGTCCCGGCAGGAGATCGCCAGCGAGCTGTCCGTCTCGCCGAACACCGTCAGCACGCACATCCGCAGCATCTACGCCAAGCTCGGCGTCCGGGACCGCTCCACGGCGGTGCAGCACGCGCGGGAGCTACGGCTGCTGGCGGCCGGCCACACGCGCAGCCTCACGGCGCCGTCAGGTCGGCCGGGATGACGATATCCCGCTTCTGGATCTTGCCGGTCGGGCCCTTGGGCAGCGCGTCGACGATCCAGACGTGGCGCGGGTACTTGTAGGCCGCGACCTGGCCCTTGACGTAGTCGCGCAGCTCATCGGCGGTGCTGACGGCACCCGGCTTGAGGGCCACCGCGGCGCCGACCTCCTCACCCAGGGCCGGATGCGGCAGGCCGATCACGGCGGCCTCGGCGACCGCGGGATGCTCGTAGAGCACCTCCTCGATCTCCCGCGGGTAGATGTTGTAGCCGCCGCGGATGATCAGGTCCTTCTTCCGGTCGACGATGTAGAAGTAGCCGCCGGAGTCGACCCGGGCCAGGTCACCGGTGTGGAACCAGCCCCCACCCGCCTCCCCTGCCCCCTTCACGGCCTCGGCGGTGGCCTCGGGGCGCTGCCAGTAGCCCTTCATCACGTTCGGCCCGCGGATGACGATCTCGCCGACCTCACCCTGCGGGACCTCGTGGTCTTCGCCGTCCACGACGCGCATCTGCACGTCCCGGATGGGCGTGCCGATCGAGCCGGGCTTGCGCTCGCGGCCGGGATGGTTGAATGAGGCGATCGGCGAGGTTTCCGACAGGCCGTATCCCTCCAGCACCGGGACCCCGAAGGCTTCCTCGAACCCGCGCAGCACCTCGACCGGCAGCGCCGCGCCGCCGGAGATGCACGTCCGCAGTGCGGAGGTGTCGTAGTCCGCGCGGCCGGGCTGGTGCAGCAGCGCCACGTACATGGTCGGCACGCCTTCGAAGACGGTGACCCGGTGGCCGGTGATGATCCGCAGGGCGTGCCCGGCGTCGAACCGCGGCAGCAGGGTCAGGCATGCCCCGGAAGCCACCGCCACATTGAGCGCGACCGTCTGCCCGAACACGTGGAACAGCGGAAGCCCGCCGAAGATGACGTCGTCCGGTCCCGCACGGACGATGTCGGTGCGCGCCACCTCGGTGTTGCTGATCAGGTTGCCGTGGGTGAGCTCGGCGCCCTTCGGGTGGCCGGTCGTGCCGGAGGTGTAGAGGATCACCGCGGTGTCCTCGTCGCCGGTGTCCGCGACCTGTTCATCCGGGGCGGCCGAGGCCAGCAGATCGGGGAAGCTGACCCCGTCCACGACGATGGCTTCCGCCTCGGCCTGCTCGGCGCCGCCGCGGGCCTGGTCCGCGAACGCGTGCCAGGCGAAGATCAGCCCAGCCCCGGAGTCGCCTAGGTAATAGGCGACCTCCCGCGCCTTGAGCAGGGGGTTCATCGGGACGGCCACGCCGCCGGCGCGGAGCACCCCGTAGTACACCACGGGGACCTCGGCCACGTTCGGCATCATGATCCCGACCCGGCCGCCGGGCTTGAGGCCGCGCTCGTGCAGCAGCCCGGCCACCCGGGCGCTCGCCTCGTCCAGGGCCCGGTAGGTCATCGCCGCGTCGTCCACCCGCACGGCCACCCGGCCGGCGTGGGCGCGGGTCGTGTCCGTCAGATTCTTGGCCAGGTTCGTCACGCTGCTCATTGTCCCCCCGGGGGGCCCGGGCGATCGTCGGTCCCCCGTATCAAGCCTGTTCCCCGGCGTTGGTACGGCGGCACAACCGTTGTGCCGGTGGCCCGAGGAAGCGGCCCATCCTCGTGTTGCCGGCACGTTATCTCCAGATCCGCCCCGGCTTAGCGTCGTGGATCACACCGCGAAAGGGGGCCGGAATGGACACCGTCCGGCGTTACGCCATGCTCATCGACGGGGACTGGGTCGATACCGAGGACCGGTTCGAGATCCGCAGTCCGGCCACCGAGGAGGTGGTGGCCAGCGTGGCCAAGGGCGGCCGTGAGCACGCCGACCGGGCGGTGGCGGCGGCCAAGGCCGCGCACGCCGACGGCCGCTGGCGCCGGACGCCGCCGCAGGAGCGGGCGGCCGTGCTCGACGCGATAGCGGACCGGCTCACCCCGCGGGCGGGCGACCTTGCCGTCCTCGAGGCGCTGGAGAACGGCGCTCCGGTCCGACAGGCCGGGGCCTTCCAGATCGGCTTCTCCATCGCCCACCTGCGCTACTTCGCCGACCTGGCTCGCAGCTATGCCTTCGAGCGGCCCGGACCACTGCTGAGGGTGCCCACGCTGGCCAGCGGCATCGTCCGCCGCGAGCCGGTCGGCGTGTGCGCGGCCATCGTGCCGTGGAACTTCCCGCTGCTGCTGGCCATGTGGAAGATCGGCCCGGCGCTGGCCGCGGGCAACACCATCGTGGTCAAGCCCGACGAGCACACGCCGCTGACGCTGCTGGAGTTCGCCAAGATCACGCAGGAGTGCGGGCTGCCGCCCGGGGTCCTGAACGTCGTGCCCGGCGAGGGCAGCGTCGTCGGAGCCCGGCTGGCCAGCCACCCGGACGTGCGGAAGATCGCTTTCACCGGCTCGACGGCCGTCGGGCGGGAGATCATGCGGATGGCCGCGGGCAACGTCAAACGGCTGACGCTGGAGCTCGGCGGCAAGGGGCCGAACATCATCCTGGACGACGCCGACCTGGACCTGGCCGCGGACGGCACGCTGTTCGGCTGCCTGATGAACCAGGGGCAGGCGTGCGAGTCAGGCACCCGGATCATCGTGGCCGACGCGGTGCACGACGACTTCGTCGAGCGGCTGATCGAGCGGGCCAGGACGATCTCGATCGGCGACCCGCTCGATCCCGCCACCGATTTCGGCCCGGTCATCTCGGCCGAGGCCCGCGACCGGATCCTGCGGTATATCGGTTCCGGCCACGCCGAAGGCGCCAAGCTGGCCTACGGCGGGGGCAAGCCGGCCGGCCCGCAGTTCGAGCGCGGTTTCTGGGTCGAGCCGACGATCTTCACCGACGTCCGCAACGACATGACGATCGCGCGCGAGGAGATCTTCGGCCCTGTCCTCGCGGTGATCCGGGCCGAGAGCACCGACCAGGCCGTCCGGGTCGCCAACGACACCGAGTACGGGCTGTCCGCCGGGGTCTGGAGCACCGACAACCAACGGGCTCTGGAGGTGGCCGCCCAGCTCGAGGCCGGCACGGTCTGGGTCAACGACTGGCACATGGTCAGCGCCGCCTACCCGTTCGGCGGATACAAGCAGAGCGGGCTGGGCCGCGAGCTCGGACCGCATGCCCTCGATGAGTACACCGAGGAGAAGTTCATCCACGTCGACCTGTCCGGCCGGCTGGACCGCCGGGCCTACCCGCTGCTGCTCAGCGCCCCCCCGGCCTGAGTACCCGGCAACCACAATGGATCAGCGCCCCCCGGCCTGAGTAGCAACCGCAATGGAGATGTCATGGACGTTCTGACCGAGGGTTATGCCCTCCCGGTGAGCGGCGGCTTGTACCCGCCGCCGCCCTACCTGTACCGCGGGGCGACCGCGATCATCGCCTCCTACGAGGCCGACCCCGCCGCGATCGCCGGCCTGCTCCCTCCGGGCGTGTCCCCGCTGGAGGACCCGCCGGTGTGCCTGGCCTGGGTGGTCCACTACCCGTTCTCCACGCTGGGCGTCTACAACGAGGCGATCATGCTGGTCCGGGTGAGCTTCGAGGGCGAGCCCTACACCTTCTGCCCGTTCATCTACGTCGACAACGACGCCGCGCTGGCGTGCGGGCGTGAGCTGTGGGGGTTTCCCAAGAAGTTCGCCAGGATGGGCTACGCGCGCCCCGCCGCCGACGAGCCGTTCGGCGAGCAGATGATGTTCACGGTCGATCGACCCGCCGGGA
>JBEKCN010000445.1:0-4588 GCA_050014855.1 Streptosporangiaceae bacterium
CAGGTAGGAGATCTTGTTCGATGCGGTGCTGCGTGGAAGATGAAGGTTTTGTGGCCCTTCGGCGTCGCCCTGCGGGGGGAGGCGTCAAACCACCTCATGCTGCGTTGGCTGAAGACCGTCGTCGTGAGCGATGAGGAAAAGGCGCACTGGATGCGTCAGGTGGGGATCAGGAAGGCGAGCGAGAGCGAACCGCTGTCGAAGTGTCGAAACCAGATCAGATGGCATCGAAACTGGGGCGCTTGGGGTTGCTCCAGGACGAGCCTGGCGGGTGCCCGTGTACTGGCCAGGTGGTGCCCGGCATGGAGGCGGCGCGAGCCTGGTCTGCGGCTTTCACGCGGAACGTGGGAAGGCGGACGCCGATACTGCGCGCCTGTTCCCGGCAAGGGGCGGGCGGGCGAGAGGGAGCGCGCTGAGCGGCAGGAACCGCAAGGCGCTGAGTACCGTCGCGGCGTCTGCTGGCGGACCGGCCCGTAGTAGCGGTGAAGCCCTGGTAATCGGGGCGGATGCGAAGGGGCCGGCTCATCGATTGGTTTGTTCGCACGAGCAACCGGGGTTAATCCTCGGGAGGAGACGGGTGAGCAGGTCAGGTCCGGAAAGCAAGCCGTTTCAGATACCGGAGCAGCTGGTGTGGGAGGCGTACAGGCGTGTTAAGGCCAATAAGGGTGCCGCCGGAGTGGACGAGCAGTCTCTGGGCGAGTTCGGGTCCGGTCTGAGGGACAACCTTTATAAGATCTGGAACCGGATGTCGTCGGGGACTTACTTCCCGCCTTCGGTGATGGCGGTGGAGATACCGAAGGCGTCGGGGGGCACGCGAATGCTTGGCGTGCCTACTGTCGCCGATAGGGTCGCGCAGACTGTCGCGGCGCTGGCGCTGGAAGCCCGGACGGAATCGATTTTCCATGAGGATTCCTATGGGTACCGGCCCCGGCGCGGCGCGCTGGACGCGGTGGCGAAATGCCGCCAGCGGTGCTGGGAGAAAGACTGGGTCATTGATCTTGATGTCCAGAAATTCTTCGACAGGGTGCCATGGGACCTCATGGTCAAGGCGGTCGAGGCGAACATCACCACCAGCCAGAAATGGGTGCTGCTGTATGCGAAGCGGTGGCTTGCCGCCCCGCTGCAGCTGCCCGATGGGACCCTGGCCAGGCGGGATCGCGGGACCCCGCAGGGCGGCTTATGTTCAGCTGAACATAACGAGCCCGCTGCGCATAACCCGGCACTGCGCATAGGGCTCGGCTGTTTCGCCCGTGTTGGCGAACCTATTCCTCCACTATGCATTTGATACCTGGATGGCACGGAACTTCCCGGCCGTCCGGTTCGAAAGATACGCGGATGATGCGGTGGTTCACTGTGCGGACCTGCGGCAGGCAAGAATGCTACGGGATGCGATCGGCCGGCGGATGGTCGAGGTCGGGCTGCAACTGCACCCGGACAAGACCCGGATAGTTTACTGTAAGGACAGCAATAGGCGAAGGGAGTACCCCAACGTCTGGTTCACGTTCTTGGGTTATACTTTCCGTCCCCGCAGGGCGCGGAATGAGCGAAGAGGAGTGCGCTTCACTTCGTTTCAGCCCGCGATGAACCGGGAAAAGCTGGTAGAGAAAGGCCGCGAAGTTCGTGGCTGGCGACTACATAGGCGACCATGTGATTCTCTGGAAGATCTCGCGGGAGCGGTCAATCCGATCGTGCGGGGCTGGATGACCTACTGGGGCCGGTTCTACTGGACCGAGATGGACCCCCTCCTCAAACGCATCAACACCTACCTGATGCGCTGGGCCCGGAAGAAGTACAAGCGGCTGCGTGGATTCAAGCGCCTCAAAGCATGGTGGAAAGGGGTCACGCACCGAGACCCCGGCCTATTCGCGCACTGGGCATGGACACGCAAATTCCACCCGACTGGATGGTAAGAGCCGTGTAACGGGAGACTGTTACGCACGGTTCTGTGAGAGCCGGGGGCTGCGATTCCCCCGGGCCACCCGACCAGGCCCTGCCGGTGTGCTGAACCGCCGGGGCTTGGTGGCGTCAGGTGCCCCGGAAGACCGGTGGGCGCTTCTCAGCGAAGGCCCTCAGGCCCTCGAGATAGTCGCTGCTGTCGTAGGCCTCCCGGCGCAGCCCCTGGACGCGTTCGTACACGTGCGCTGCAATGGGCTGGTAGTCGGTCAGGACGCGGAGCTGTTCCTTGATGACCGCGATGGCCATGGGTGACTTCGCCGCCATCGTTGCTGCCAGCCCGAGGGTGAACCCCTCGAGTTCGGCCGACCCCACCAGATGGTTGACCACCAGCCATTCCCTGGCCTTCTGGGCGTCGAGGGGCGCGGCGGTGAAGAACATCTCCTTGATGAGGTTGATGGGCAGCCGCCCGAGGCAGTGCAGGAGCCCGGCTGTGTTATACGGCAGGCCCAGGTTTGCGGCAGTGATGGCGAACGTCGCCGTCTCGTCGGCGATGACCAGATCGCAGCTGAGCACCAGGTCGAATGCTCCGCCCCACACCGAGCCGTGGACCATGGCGATGACCGGCGCCGGGAAGGTGCGGACGGCCCGGAGCAGTTGCCCGAGGGGTTCGTTGTAACCCAGCGGGTCGCGCCCGCCACGGGGAAGCTCGTCGATGGCCTGGCCGGCGGACCAGACGTCCATTCCCGTCGCGGCGCGGAGCACAACGGCGCGCGCTTCCTGGGCTTGCAGGCTCCCGAGGGCGGCGACGACGCCGTTGACCATCCGGGCACTAAGGACGTTGCGCCTGCGCAGGTCGGCAAGAGTGATGACGCCAATGTGCCCGAGGACTTCGGTCCGGACGGCGCCGTCCGCGAGGCCAGCAGCCCCAGCCGCATCGCCACCGCCGCGCGGCGCTGCGGGCTGCTCGCCCAGCGCACTGCCGCCTTGACGGGCCAGGGCCACGTAGGTTCGCGCCGCCGCGTCTCTGCCCGCCCCGAGGGTGGTGCTCACCAGCCGCTGCGCCTCGATCTGCTGGTCGCCGGCCAGGGCGTCGGTGACCAGGCGCCAGAGCACCTCCTCCAGGACGCTGAATTCTTCCTGGATCTCGGCAATATCGAAACCGGCCACGAAACGGTCCGCCGCGACCTGCTGCGACGACGCCATCACCGGCTCGGTGCCGCCCTCGCGCACACACTGGACGACGAGCCCGAACAGATCCCGGACGTAACGACGGCGCTCCCCAGCGCTGGCTACCCGGTGGTGTGCCTGATCGTTTCGCTCGAGCCCGGCGACCGCTTCGTCGACTGCCCGGTCCCGGGCGCTGGCGAGGACCGCTGACGTCTCCACGGCAGATACCTCCGTTCCCTGGCCGTCTGCTCGGATGTTCAAGTCACCGTCTCGTGATACGGAGTCTGCGGCGGCCGGTCATCGCCCCAGTCGAAATACGGATTGATAACGACATTGCGCGGGATAAAGGGGGCACTGTCGCGAGTGTTGATGGCATCTGGCGCGCCGGACCGGTGGGAGAACAAGGCCTCGTGCCAGCGGAGCTGGCCCTCGACGGCCGTGCCGTACGGGTCGAGCAGCAGCTTCGCCGCGTTGCACCGCTGGCCGCGCCCGGCGCGTACGGGCCGTGCACCCGGTAGCCGTATTGCTGGCCCGCGCCGACACCCCGGCAGGTAGCAGTGCCAGACGAAGCCATCCACCTCGGTGAGCTCAACCCGCGTCTCGCTGCGATCCCCGCGGTCGAACAGGCACAGCTCTACTCGGTCGGCCACCTCGGAGAACAAGGCGAAATTAGTATCCGATCCGTCCCAGGTAGCGCCGAGCGGATAAGCAGATCCCGGCCAGACGTGCACCTTTTGAGCTTAACGAAGAACGGCAGACCGGGACAGGGCGGGCACGGCCGCCAGGTCGATCCCCTCGGCCAGTCCGCCGAACGGCACCCCCGGGCTCCGGGCGCCGCCGGCATCGTCGTCGGGTGTAGCTCTTCTGCAGGGAGTGGCTGAACTGGGAAGATGCGGGCTGGTCGGCCATGATGGCGGGTCGTCTCCTACCGTTTCAGATAGCAGCGAGAAGATGCCCGATGGGTTCGCTGATCGAGGAACTGCAGCGGCGTGAGGCGGCAGTCCGCCAGGAGGTGGACGAGCTGGCGGATGGCCGCCCTGGCCTGCGTCTACGACGCGGGCCCGGCCCCCCGCCGGCCGCACGATGTGATCGCCGTGCCTGGCGGGCGCAGCGACCAGCGCGAGGTGCGGCGCGGCCCGTACGCGGAAGCGAAGTGGCTGACCGGCTGGGTCGCCCGCGACGCCAAAGATGTCATCCGCGCCGCCTTCGGCCTGGCCCGCGACCCCGCCCACCTGCGCGCCTGGGTGGTACTGGTGGACGGGGACCGTCACCAGATCGAGCTGATCCAGGCCGAGGCCGCCCGAGTGTCGTCTGTCACGCAGTGGCCGCTGACACCCTGATCGAGGCCAGCATTCCGTCGACGCCTTCCCATCGAAGCGCGAAAGGACACGTAGGCTCGCACTTCCACGTCATCCGTGTGGCGTTGCCGCAGTCGACGAGCCTGCGAACCCACTCGAGTATACCGGTCGGCGCGACCGACTGGCCCCGTCAGCGGGGCCGGCCATGATCTATAGGGGTGTGTTTCCCG
>JBEKCN010000446.1:0-4576 GCA_050014855.1 Streptosporangiaceae bacterium
GGTGCCCCAGGTGCCCCAGGTGCCCCAGGTGGCCCCGATGCCGGCGGCCCTGAAACCGGCGGCCCGGACACTGGCCCGAACGGGACGAGCCACTGATCCGCAATTATCGGACCACGGCCCACCGACATTTCGGCCGTTCCCTCCACAGCATCCCGGGTCTGCCGCTGGTTACCCACAGCGATGCTGTCGCCCCGTCCTCGTCCCGTCGGCTCCGGCGATCGTCGTAACCGGAGGTGGTGACCATGCGGGCCAAGGATGTCCTCGGCCGCAGCGGCGAGCAGGCCGCGGCCGATTACCTGGAGGCCGAAGGCTTCCGGATCCTCGAGCGGAACTGGCGCTGTGCCGATGGTGAGATCGACATCGTGGCCGTGGACCGTCACACGTTTGTCGTCTGCGAGGTCAAGACCCGGTCCGGCACCCGCTACGGGACGCCGCTGGAATCGGTCAGCCGCCTAAAGCGCAACCGGCTGCGACGGCTCGCGGTGCGCTGGCTGACCGCTCACGGGGTGCACTTCGACCAGGTGCGGATCGACATCGTGGGCGTCACGCGCGCCGCATCGGGCGGTTTCACCATCGAGCACGTGCGGGGGGTGGGCTAGGTGGCGCTGGCCCGGACGCATTCGGTCGCCCTCGTCGGCGTGGCCGGTCATCTCGTGGAGGTCGAAGCCGACATCGCAAACGGGCTGGTGGGCATCATCCTGGTTGGCCTGCCCGACACCGCGCTGCGGGAGGCCCGGGACCGGATCCGCTCGGCGATCCTCAACAGCGGCGAGCAGTGGCCGCAGCGCCGCATCACGGTGGGCCTGTCCCCGGCCAGCCTGCCCAAGCAGGGCAGCGGCTTCGATCTGGCCATCGCGATCGCTTTGCTGGCGGCCGCCGGTGTGTTCACGGCGGCCGGCCTGGCCCAGATGATGTTCCTCGGTGAGCTTGGCCTCGACGGCCAGCTGCGACCGGTACGCGGGGTGCTGCCCGCGGCGGTCGCGGCCGCCGCGGCCGGTTTCCATGACGTCGTAGTGGCCCGGGCGAACGCGCAGGAGGCTGCCCTCGTCCCGGGCCTGCGCGTCCTGTCGGTCCCGACCCTGGCGGCCCTGCTGACGTGGCTGCGCGGTGAGCCTGCCGGCGATGGGCCGGCCGTCGACGAGCTGGCCGGCGGGACCATCAGCACGCTGCCCGGTGCCGCCGCGGCCGGCCCGGCCGTGACCCGCCGGACACGGCCTGGGAAAGCGGCCGTTGCGCTCGCCCCGGCGCCGGATCTTTCTGACGTACTGGGCCAGCCGGTCGCGAGGCGGGCGGCCGAGATCTGTGCCGCCGGCGGCCATCACCTGTCCCTGCTCGGGCCACCGGGGGCCGGAAAGACGATGCTCGCCGAGCGGCTGCCCACGATTCTGCCGAGGCTGGAGACCGACGCGGCGCTCGAGGTGACGTCGATTCACTCGGTCGCGGGCACGCTGCCGACCGGGCGGCCGCTGATGACCGACCCGCCCTTCTGCGGGCCGCACCACACCGCGTCGAAGGCGGCCATCGTCGGCGGCGGCACTGGCGTGATCCATCCTGGCGCCGCGTCCCTCGCCCACCGCGGCGTCCTGTTCCTGGACGAGGCCCCTGAGTTCGGCCGCGACGTGCTGGATGCGCTGCGTCAGCCCCTCGAATCGGGCGAGGTGGTGATCGCCCGATGCGGCACCACCGCCCGCTTCCCGGCCCGGTTCACCCTCGTGCTGGCGGCCAACCCCTGCCCGTGCGCCAAGGCGGCGGCGTCGCCACGGTCGCCATGCTCGTGCAGCCCGGCGACCAAGCGCCGCTACCTTGGGCGCCTGTCCGGCCCGCTGCTCGACCGGGTAGATGTCAAGGTGGAGCTGCTGCCCGTCGGCCGCGCCGAGCTGCTGAACGACCGGAGGTTCGCCGAGACGAGCGCGACCGTGGCGGCGCGGGTCGCCGAGGCCCGCCACCGGGCGGCCCGGCGGCTCGCGGGCACGCCCTGGCGGGTTAACGCCGAAGTTCCCGGTTCGGAGCTGCGCCGCTCGTACGCCCCCGGCCGGGATGCGCTCGTCCCGGTGGAACGCGCCATGGAGCTGGGCGAGATCAGCGCGCGCGGCCTCCACAAAATAGTGCGCGTCTCCTGGACCCTGGCCGACCTGGCCGGCAAGGACCGGCCGACGGTCGACGAATGCGGTTATGCCCTCGGTCTGTGGCTGGGGGTGGTGAAGTGATCACCGCCCTTGACCAGGACCGCGTCGCGCGGGCCGTCCTCACCTACCTGGCTGAGCCCGGCGATCCGGTGCTGGCTGCCCTGCTGCAGGTCAGCACTCCGGCCGACCTTGTCGCGGCGGTCGCGGCGAGGCGCCTCCCGGCGGTACCTGCACGGTGCTTGGAAGCGATCCGGGGGACCGGGCGGCCCGGCGGGCGCAGCCGGACCGATACCGCACGACTGGAGCATGCCTTCGGGACCTGGCGCAAGCGGCTCGGCAGCGTCCCCGCCGAGATGGACCTGGCCGGATTTCACCGGGACGGCATCCGGCTGGTCTGCCCGGGCGAACCGGAATGGCCCACCCAGCTGGACATGCTGGGCCTGGGGCGCCCATATGCGCTGTGGCTGCGCGGCGAGGCCGACCTGCGGTACTGCTGCCTGCGGTCGGTGTCCATCGTCGGCGCCCGCGCCGCGACGGCCTACGGCGCGCACGTCGGCACCGAGATGGCCGCCGCACTGGCCGAGCGCGGCTGGACGGTGGTATCGGGCGGGGCGTACGGCATCGACAGCTGCGCGCACCGAGGTGCCCTGGCCGCGGACGGCGTGACGATCGCGGTCCTGGCCTGCGGGGTGGACGTGGCCTATCCAGCCGGCCACGCGGACCTGCTGACCGCCATCGCGGCCCAGGGAGTTCTGGTCAGTGAGTGGCCGCCGGGCCGGACGCCGACCCGGCGCCGTTTCCTCATCCGGAACCGGGTGATCGGGGCGCTGTCCCGGGGCACCGTCGTGGTGGAAGCCGGCCTGCGCAGCGGCGCCCTGAACACCGCCCGGCACGCCCGGGACCTCGGCCGTCCCCTCATGGCGGTGCCCGGCCCCGTGACATCGGCCGTGTCGGCTGGCTGTCACCGGGTCATCCGGGAGTGGGCCGCAGTGTGCGTGACCAGCGCGGCGGACGTCGTGGAGATGCTGACCCCGCTGGGCGAATCGGACCTGGACCGCACGTCTGGCGCACCAGGCAACGGCCCGGGCCCGCCCCGGCCGGGGGTCCCGGGGCATGTCCCTTTCCAGGAGAGTCTCTGGTCAGAAGCCCCGGGCCGGAGTGAGACGGGCCCAGCGCAGGCTGGCCCAGCGCAGGCTGGCACTGCGCAGGCTGGCACTGCGCAGGCTGGCAGACCCAGCCGCGGCCCTGGCCCGCTGCTGGCGCGGGACGCGCTCGATGGCCAGGCCATCGCGGTTCTCGATGCCATACCCGTCCGCGGGGCCGGCCCGGCCACGATCGCGGTCGCGGCGGGCCTCAGCGTGGACGCGGCCGTCCGGTCACTGGGCCTGCTGGCGGCCGGCGGGTACGTCGAGCGCTGTTCCCGCGGCTGGCGGCTGCGCCGGTCAGCCAGCTAGCTCCGCCCGGTCCCGCGACACGCGGCCCGGTGTCAGCGGCCCGGTGCTAGTGGACGGACGGCCGGCGGGTGAGACTGAAGGTGTGCCTGGGCCCGCGTGGATCGACGAGACGACGGCGGCATTCGAGCGCCATGTCGCCGCCGAGCGGGGCCTGTCGCCGCACACCGTCCGCGGCTACGTTAGCGACGCCCGCTCGCTGCTGGAGCACGCTGCTCAGTGCGGCGCCGGCGGGCCGGGTGAGCTGTCCGCGCCCGTGCTGCGGAGCTGGCTGGCCGGCCAGCATTCGGCCGGGGCGTCGCGGGCGACGCTGGCCCGGCGCGGGGCCGCGGCGCGCTCCTTCACCGCGTTCGCGCACCGTCGTGGCTGGCTGGCCACTGACCCGGGGACGGCGCTCGGGACGCCGAAGGTCCGCCGGGCGCTGCCGCACGTGCTCCGCCAGGGTGAGATCGCCGACGTGCTGGCCTCCTCCGCAGCCGATATCCAGCAGCCCCCGCCCGATCGCACCCCGGCCGAGGCCGCCATCGCGCTGCGGGACGCCGCGGTACTGGAACTGCTGTATGCCACCGGTATCCGGGTCAGCGAGCTCTGCGGCCTGGATACCGGGGCGCTCGACCTCGGTCGGCGCACGGTGCGCGTGTTCGGTAAGGGCGGCAAGGAGCGCACCGTCCCGGTGGGCCTGCCCGCGGTCCGCGCGGTGAGCCAGTGGGCGCAGGGGGGCCGGCCGGTGCTGGCGACCGCGGCCAGCGGCGCCGCCCTTTTCCTCGGCGTACGCGGCGGCCGGGTGGATCCCCGCACCGTCCGCCGGATGGTGCACGAGCGGCTCCGGGCGGCGGGGGTGCCCACCGACACCGGTCCGCACGGGCTACGGCACACCGCCGCGACCCACCTGCTGGAGGGCGGCGCGGACCTGCGGAGTGTCCAGGAGATGCTCGGCCATTCCTCGCTGGCGACCACCCAGATCTACACGCACGTCTCGGCCGACCGGCTCAAGGCCAG
>JBEKCN010000447.1:0-4576 GCA_050014855.1 Streptosporangiaceae bacterium
GGGCGGACCGAGCAGGCCGCCATGGCCCTGCTGCCCGGGCTGCCCGAGGTCTGCTTCATCGAGGTCGGCGACTTCACCGGTGCCGCGCTGCGCCAGGCGGCCGCCCACGGCGTGCGCCGGGTAGTGTTCGCCGGCATGGCCGGGAAGCTGGCCAAGCTTGCCGGTGGCGTGCTGATGACCCACTACACACGGTCCAAGGTGCCGCACGACCTGCTCGCCGAGATCACCCGCATGGCCGGCGGCTCTGAAGGGCTCGCCGCTCAGGTCGAGGCGGCCAACTCGGCGCGGCACGCGGCCGAGCTGTGGGACGAGGCCGGCCTGCTGGCCGCCGCGGGCACGGAGCTGTGCCGCCACGCCGCTGACGTGCTGTCGCGTTTCTACGCCGAGGTCGCGGCCGAAGGACCAGCCCCCAGCCACGATGAGGCGCCCCCAGCCGCCCCGGCCCCGGCCGCCCCAGCCCCGGCCGCCCCAGCCCCGGCCGCCCCAGCCCCGGCCGCCCCAGCCCCGGCCGCCCCAGCCCCGGCCGCCGCCCCAGCTGGCCCCGCACCGAGCCAGCTCCCGTCCCTCTCCGCCTCCGTTCGGGTGATCATGATCGACTTCAGCGGCCGGGCCCAGCTCGCCGCCTATCCGCCAGAGGCGCCGGAACGGCCGGAGACCCCGGCATGACCGTCACCGTGATCGGCTGCGACGGGAGCGCCCTGACGCCCGCGGCGTCTGCTGCCCTGGCTGGCGCATCCGTGATCGCCGGGGCCCGGCGGCATCTCGCCAGCGTTACCGTCCCCCCGGCCGCCGAGCACATCGTGATTCAGCACCTGGACACCGCGCTCGACGCGATCTGTGCCGCCCGTGCGCCGGCCGCCGTGCTGGCTTCCGGTGATCCTGGATTCTTCGGCATTGTCCGCGCGCTGCGCGCCCGGGGCGTCACACCGGTGGTGATCCCGGCGGTCTCCTCGGTGGCCCTGGCGTTCGGCCGGCTGGGCCTGGACTGGACCGACGCTCTCGTCCTGTCCGCGCACGGCCGGGCGGCCGGGCCGGTCCTGGCCGCCGCCCTGGCCCATCCGAAGGCGGCCATTCTGACCGGGCCACCGGAAGCCGCCACGGGGCAGCTCCGGTCCGGCCTGCTCGCCGCGGGCCGGACCGTCTACGCGGCGGAGCGCCTGGGTGCTCCGGGCGAGCGGGTCCGTAACCTCGCCCGGCATTCCGCCCCCGAGGTCACGGACCCGCACGTGCTCATCTCGCTGGCCGCCGTCCCGGAGCCCGCGCCTGCCGTCCCGGAGCCCGCGCCTGCCCTCCCGGAGCCCGCCTCTCCCGCAGCGGCGGCCGGCCCCGCGTCCTGGCTGGCCGGGCATCAGGGCGCCCCAGCAGGCTGGGCGCTGCCGGAAGCGGACTTCGAGCACCGCGATTCCATGATCACCAAAGCCGAGGTCCGGGCCCTGGTCCTGGCCAGGCTCGGCCCCGGCCCGGGCCGGACGATCTGGGATGTCGGCGCGGGGTCTGGCTCGGTGGCGGTGGAGTGCGCCCGGTTCGGCGCCTGGGCCATCGCTGTCGAAAGCGACGAGGACCAGTGCGGTCGCATCCGCCGCAACGCCGCGGCGCACGGGGTTCTCCTGCAGGTCCTGGCCGGCCGTGCCCCGGATGTCCTGGCCGGCCTGCCTGCCCCCGACGCCGTATTCGCCGGCGGCGGGGACGACGACGCGCTTGCCGCGGCGGTTAGAGCGGGCCAGCCGGGGCGGGTGGTGGTGACCCTCGTGTCCGTGGACCGGGTCCGCGGCGTGTGTGAGATGCTGGCCGGCTCCGGCTACGAGGTCAACGGCACCCAGCTGCAGGCGGCCCGGCTGGCCGGGCTGCCCGGCGGGTCGCTCCGCCTCGCCGCCGCCAACCCGGTGTTCGTCATCTGGGCGGACCAGGGAAAGGAGCCCGGGCTCCCCGCGGGCCCCACAGCTCAGGCCGACCAGACGGGCCGGCCCGGGCCGGGAGCGACGTCGTGATCGGGCTGATCGCCGTCACCGCCGGGGGCCGGCAGGCGGCCGGACGTCTGGCGACGGCCTGGCCGGACACCCGCCGCTACGAGGGCCCCGCGTCGTCGGCGCTGCCCCGCGCGTTCGCCGAATGCGATGCGATTGTCTGCTTCCTCGCCGTTGGCGCTACCGTCCGGCTGCTGGCCCCGCTGCTCAGCGGCAAGCACACCGACCCTGGGGTGGTCTGCGTGGATGAGGCGCTGCGCTACGCCGTCCCGGTGGAAGGCGCGCATGCGGGCGGGGCCAACCAGCTGGCCCGCCGGGTCAGCCGGCTGTTCGGCGCCGAGGCGGTGATCACCACGGCCAGCGACGCGGCCGCGAGCGTAAGCCTGGACGAGTTCGGTGCCGACCTCGGCTTCGTCCTGGAGCCGGGCAGCGACCTGGCCGCCGTCGGGGCGGCGGTGCTGTCCGGGGACCGCGTGACGTTCACCGCCGGGGCGGTCTGGCCGCTCCCGCCGCTGCCGCCTAACGTGGTCCAGGGCCAGCCCGAGCCGGGCGTGCCCGCCATCATCGTGTCCGACCGGGCCGCGCCGCCCACCGCGCCGGGCGCACCAGTCGTCATTTACCGGCCACCGTCCCTGGTCGTCGGGATCGGCGCGAGCCGAGGCGTGGCGGCCACCGAAGTCAGCGCGCTGATCAGCCAGGCCCTCGCGGACGCCGGCCTGTCAGCGCGTTCGGTCCGGCTGGCCGCGACCGTGGATCTCAAAGCCGCCGAGGCGGGACTGCGCGAGGCGGTACGGGACCGCGGCTGGCCGCTGGCGGTCTTCCCGGCCGCGGGGCTGGCCGCGATCCCGGTGCCGAACCCGAGCGAGACGGTCCGCTCGGCGGTCGGCACTCCCAGCGTCGCCGAGGCGGCTGCCCTCCTTGCGGCCGGCCTGCCGGTGCTCGCTCACCCGCCGCTGCCCGGCGAGCTGTGCCGCCCCGTCATCCCTGCGGACGTCGGCCGCCCGTGGCCCGGGCCTGAACTGGCGGTGACCAAGCGGGTGAGCGCGCACGCCACGGTGGCGGTCGCCCGGTCCCGGCCGCGTGGCCGGCTCGCCGTCGTCGGGATCGGCCCCGGCGCCCGCGACCTGATGACACCGCGGGCGGCCGCCGAGCTGCGCCGGGCCTCCGTTGTCGTCGGCCTCGACCAGTACGTGGACCAGGTCACGGACCTGCTCCGGCCCGGTACGGACGTTCGCGCCACCGGCCTCGGCCGGGAGCAGGAACGCGCCGCGACCGCCGTGGCCGAAGCCGCGGCGGGCCGGGCGGTCGCCCTCATCGGCTCAGGTGACGCCGGGATCTACGCCATGGGCAGCCCGGCGCTGGAACTGGCCGACGAGAGCATCGACGTGGTCACCGTGCCGGGCGTGACCGCCAGCCTGGCGGCCGCGGCGCTGCTCGGTGCGCCGCTGGGGCATGACCACGCGCTGATTTCGCTGTCTGACCTGCACACCCCGTGGGAGGCGATCGAGCGCCGGATCACCGCCGTCGCCGAGGCGGATCTGGTCGCCTGCTTCTACAACCCGGCCAGCCGGGAGCGGAGCTGGCAGCTGCGGAAGGCGCTGAAGATCCTGGCCGTGTGCCGCCCGCCGGACACCCCGGTGGGCTGGGTGCGGGACGCGTCCCGGCCTGGTGAGTCGGTGGCGGCCAGCACCCTCGCCGCCTTCGACCCGGCCGCCGCCGACATGCGGACCCTGGTCATCGTGGGCTCGTCCCGGTCCCGGCTGGTGGCCGGCCGGATGGTGACCCCGCGCGACTACCGCTGGGCGGCGCCGTCATGACCGCCCGTGTACTTCCGGTCGCCGTGGTCACGGACCGCTGCCAGGGCTGTGGCGCCTGCCTGCTGACCTGCCCGGAACGCGCGATCCGCCCGGCAACTCGGGCGATCCGCGTGACCTGCGGCCCGGCGCGCCTTATCGTCCTGGAGGAGTCCTGTACCGGGTGCGGCGAGTGCGTCGAGGTCTGTCCTGCCGACGCGGTCGGGTTTGCCGGGGCTCCTGGGGATAACGGGGAGGAAAAATGACCGAATTTGACCGTGCGCCCAGCGGGCCAGACCCGATCGAGACCGAATCCTACCGGATTCTTCGCTCCCGGATCGACCTGACCCATTTGCCGCCGCTGACCCGCGCGGTGACCGAGCGGGTGATCCACGCGAGCGCCGACTTGGACTACGCCACCGACCTGATCTGCGACGAGAGCGCGCTGGTGGCGGGGGTTGCCGCCATCACCCGCGGCGCGCCCGTGGTCACCGACGTGGCGATGGTTGCGTCCGGTATCACCGGTTACCCGGTGATCTGCAAGATCGGCGAGTCCATCGCGGCCCGCCTGGCCCGGACGGTGGGCCTCACGGTGTCCGCCGCGGCCGCCCGGCTCGCGTTCGGCGAAGCGGGCCCCGGCGCCATCTGGATCATCGGCTGCGCTCCGACGGCCCTGGAGGAGGTCCTGCGCCGCGAAGTCGTGCCCGCACTGGTCATCGGGCTGCCGGTGGGGTTCGTCGGGGCGACTGCCGCCAAGGAAGCCCTGCTGGCCAGCGGCCTGCCCGCGATCAGCAACGTGTCGGAGAAGGGCGGGTCGGC
>JBEKCN010000448.1:0-4575 GCA_050014855.1 Streptosporangiaceae bacterium
CAGCGCCGCCATCAGGCCGCAGGCGACCGTGGTTTTCCCGCTGCCCGACGCCGGGGCGGCGATGACCAGCCGGGGCACGGCTACCATTCGATCCCCTTCTGCCCCTTCTGCCCGCGGTCCATCGGGTGCCTGACCTTCGTCATCTCGGTGACCAGGTCGGCGTGGGCGAGCAGGTCCGGGTGCGCGTCGCGGCCGGTGATCACCACGTGCTGCTGGCCGGGCCGGGTGTCCAGCACCGAGATCACCTCGCCAACGTCGACCCAGCCCCACTTGATGGGGTAGGTGAACTCGTCCAGGACGTAGAAGCGGTAGGTCTCGGCGGCCAGATCCCGGGCGATCTGGGCCCACCCCTCGGCCGCCTGCTCGGCGTGACCGCCCTGGTCACGCTGGATCCAGGACCAGCCCTCGCCCATTTTGTGCCAGGTCACGGCGCCGCCGGCGCCACTAGCCCCCAGCGTCCGGAGCGCGTGCTCCTCCCCCACCCGCCACTTGGCGGACTTCACGAACTGGAACACCCCAACCGGCCAGCCCTGGTTCCAGGCTCGCAGGGCCAGGCCGAAGGCGGCGGTGGATTTCCCCTTGCCCTCGCCGGTGTGCACGATGACCAGCGGCCGGCCGCGGCGGGCGCGGGTGGTGAGCCCGTCGTCCGGGACGCTGGCGGGCTGCCCCTTCGGCATCAGGCGGCCCTCCCGCGCGCGGCGCGCACCACCCCGGCGAGCGTCCCGGCTCCCGCCGAGGGCAGGTCCGCCAGAGTGACCAGCGCGGCGCCGAGCCGGGCCGCGAGCGCGCCGGCCAGGCCCAGCCGGACCGGACCGGTCTCGCAGTCCACCACGACCGCCGCGACCCCGGCCAGCCCGGCCGTGGCCCGGGCGAGGTCGGCGTCACCGCCGCTGGTCGCGCGCCCGTCGGTGACAATGACCAGCAGCGGGCGGCGGGCGGGGTCGCGGATCTTCTCGGCGGCCAGCACCCCGGCCGCGCGGGCCAGCCCCGCGGCCAGCGGGGTCCGCCCGCCGGTGGCCAGCGTGGCCAGCCGCCGGGCACCCGCCTCGACCGAGGATGTGGGCGGCAGGACCACCTCGGCGCCGGTCCCGCGGAAGGTGACCAGCCCGACCTTGTCCCGGCGCTGGTAGGCATCCAGCAGCAGGGACAGCACCGCGCCCTTCACGGCGCGCATCCGCTGCCGGGCCGCCATCGAGCCGCTGGCATCCACGGCGAACAGCACCAGGTTGCCCTCGCGGCCGACGTGGACGGCCTCGCGCAGGTCGTCCGGGGCCAGGATGAAGCCCGGCTGGCCGGCGAGCCCGGCCCGGCGCTTACGGCCGGGCTGGGACGGCGCCGCGGCGCGCAGGGTCGCTGGCAGGTGCAGCGCGGCCAGTCGTCCCGCCGGCGGGCGCGCACCGACGGCCCGGCCGTGCGGGGTGTAGGCCGGGGACCGGCGTCCCTGGGCGCCGGGGCCCATCCCTGGCACCGTCAGCAGGCGGGCGCGAAACGGGGGGCCGGCCGGGACGGGATCCGCCGCAGGTGCGGCGGGGCTCGGACCACCGGTTTGTTCCATTTCATGATCACTTGCCTGGGCGGCGGGATCCTGGGCGGCGTGATCCTGGGCGGCGGCGGGATCCTGGGCAGGACGCTGGGCGCCGGGATCGGGCGGGCCGCCTGGCGCGCCCGGCGTACCGGGCGCGTCCGGGGCGCCGGAACCGGACGGGCCCGCGGGACCAGGCGGATCCGGCTCCGGCGGCTCCGGCGGTTCGGGTGGCTCCGGCGGTTCGGGTGGGCCAGGCGGGTCCGAGCGCGGCTCGCGCAGGGCATCGTCCAGTTCCTGCTCGTCCAGCCCCGGGGCGTCGAACGGATCGCGGCGGCGGCGGTGCGGCAGCGCCAGCCGGGCGGCCTGGCGGATGTCCTCCACGGTCACCTCGGCGCGGCCGTGCCAGGCGGCGAGCGCGATCGCGGCGCGCGCCGTCACCAGGTCCGCGCGCATGCCGTCGACGCCGAACCGCCCGCACACGGCGCAGATCTGCCGCAGCGCGGCATCGGGCAGCACCACGTCCGGCAGCCGGTCACGCGCGGCGGCCACCGCGGCGGCGAGCTGGCCGGACTCGGCGGCGAAGCGGGCGACGAACCCCGCCGGACCGGCCTCGTAGGCCAGGCGGCGGCGGACGACCTCGGCGCGCTCGTCCGGGTCCCGGCTGGCCGCGACCTCCACGGTCAGCCCGAACCGGTCCAGCAGCTGCGGCCGCAACTCACCTTCCTCCGGGTTCATCGTGCCGACCAGCAGGAACCGGGCCGCGTGCCGGACCGAGATCCCCTCACGCTCGACGTAGCTGACCCCGAGCGCGGCCGCGTCCAGCAGCAGGTCGACGAGATGGTCGTGCAGCAGGTTGACCTCGTCCACGTACAGCAGGCCGCGGTGCGCCGCCGCCAGCACGCCCGGCTCGTAGGCGGTGACGCCGTCGGTGAGCGCACGCTCGATGTCCAGCGAGCCGACCAGGCGGTCCTCGGTCGCGCCGACCGGCAGCTCGGCGAGCGTGGCGGGCCGGGCCAGCTCCGGGGCGCCCGGCGGGTGCGGGCCGTCCGGGCAGGCCGGGTCGGGCGCGGCGGGATCACAGGAGAACCGGCAGCCCGCGACCACGTGCACCGGGGGCAGCAGCGCGCCGAGGCCGCGCACCACCGTGGATTTGGCGGTGCCTTTCTCGCCGCGGACCAGGACGCCGCCGATCGCGGGCGAGACGGCGTTGAGCAGCAGCGCGAGCTTCAGGTCGGGCAGCCCGACGATGGCGGAGAAGGGGTAGATCGGCGCCTGGGCGGCGGCCGCCACGTGCCGCTCGCCGCCCGACGTTACGTCGCTGGCCGTCATGCGAAGGTGTCCTCCCGGGTGTCCGCGCCCGTTACCGGTCCTGCGGCAGCCGGAGTCTCCTGGCTCCCGGATCAGCGTTTGCCCTCGCCTTCCCGTCAGTTAGCTGACAGTGGCCTTAATGAGGGGTTACTCCCCGGTTACAGTTGCGCGACAGCCCCGGATTCGCACCGGAGTTCCTCCGCGTACCGCCGAGCCCAGCATGACACATTTGCCGGGGCAGCGGGGGGCGCGAGGGCCAGGGGAGCACGTCTCGATACACTGACCTGGCATATCTTGCTCGCCAACGTCGCAGTTGGCCGTCGATGCCGCCGCACGGCCCATCCCGCCCCGCCGCGCCACGGTCCGCAGGTTAGCTCCAGCTAATACTCAGCTAGGGGCAGTAGCGTGCCCACGTTACGTAAAGCCCCGCGTTACAAAGTGAGCCTGATGATGACCGATCGCTGCATGAATGGAGCATGAATGGGGAACGGCTTTCGCTCCCGGCTACCGGTGATGGAGGGTCGTGTACTGGTCACGGGCGGCTCCGGGTTTATCGGCCGGCGGCTGGTGGCCGCGCTCACGTCCGCCGGGGCCGAGGTGACAGTGGCTGACCTGAAGCCCTTTCCCGGCTCCGCTGGCGTGGCGGGCCCGCACGGCGCAGCTGGCCAGCCGGGCGAAACGGTCCTCGGTGACCTGTGCGATCCGGCCATCGCGGCCCGCGCGGTCCGGCCCGGCACGGGCACGATCATCCATCTCGCCGCGCGGACCTCGGTGCTGGAGTCGGTCAAGGATCCGGAGAGCACGTACCGGGACAACGTGGCGCTAACCGCCGGACTGCTCGGGCTGGCCCGCCAGCGGGGCGTCAAGACGTTCCTGTTCGCGTCCACCAACGCCGTCGTGGGCAACGTCGGCCGGGCCGTGATCACCGAGCAGGCGCCGCTGCGGCCGCTCACGCCCTACGGCGCGACCAAGGCCGCATCGGAGATGCTGATCAGCTGCTACTCGGCTTCCTACGGCGTCCGCGGCGTCCCGCTCCGGTTCTCCAACGTCTACGGGCCGGGCATGCTGCACAAGGACAGCTTCATCCCGCGGCTGATGCGCGCCGCCCGCGACGGCACAGGCGTCAAGGTCCGCGGGGACGGCACCATGGTCCGGGACGTGATCCAGGTGGATGACGTGATCAGCGGGATCTTCGCCGCGTGGGCATCCGACCACTCCGGGCCGGTCATCCTGGGATCCGGTCAGTCGGTCACCGTGAACGACATGGTGGAGACCGCGCGCCGGGTCACCGGGGTCGACATCCTGGCCGAGAACGCCCCGATCGCCCAGGGCGAGATGCCCGCCGTCAAGCTGGACATTTCCACCGCTCGCGGGCTGGGCTACGAGCCGACCTTCGACCTGGAGACGGGCATGGCCACGGTGTGGCCCGACTTCCGGCCCGAACTGGTCCTGGCCACGGAAGGGGCCCGATGAGCCCGACGAAGGCAGACACCGCGCGCAACTACGCCAGCCCCGGTGACGTCGCCATCGACGACGCCGTCATCGCCGTGCTGGAAGGCCAGTACGGCGACCGGGTGCGGCAGCTGCCGCCGGTCGCGCTGGTGATCGCGGCCTACAACGAGGAAGGCGCGGTCGGGCCGGTCGTGCACAGTCTTCCCGCGCAGGTGTGCGGGCTGGAGACGGCGACGATCGTAGTGGCCGACGGCTGCGTGGACGCCACCGTCAAGGAGGCGGACGCGGCC
>JBEKCN010000449.1:0-4570 GCA_050014855.1 Streptosporangiaceae bacterium
GTGACGCGGTGATCACCGCGATGGCGACGATCAGCGCCCAGCCGACGTGCACCGAGGGCATGGCCGAGAACTGGTCCGCATCGAACCCGAGCGATCCGTACACCGACTGCCCGTACCGCGCCGCCGTGTCGACCAGCCCCGTGTCGCTGAGCATGCGCGGCGGCGCGACCGGGATGAGCTGGATGAGCAGCGACGCCCCGGTGAACAGCACCACCGTGGTCCTGACGTGACCGTAGTCGGCGCGGTGCCGGACGAACAGCCAGATCAGGCAGCAGATCAGCACCGGGAAGTGCAGCGCCGCATAGTACCAGTTGAACGTCTCGATCAGCACCGGATGCGGGAGGAAGAGCCGCTGCACGCTGACCTCGTCCGGCAGGTGCAGCACTCGTTCGGCGTGCCAGAGCCAGCGGGCCCGGGGCAGGCCCCCGGCCGACGGCAGAACCGAGAACGACCCGGCGTACTGCCAGAGCGCGAACAGCCCGAGCAGCAGCGCGGCCTCAGTGCCGAACCGGCCCGCGGCCACCAGCCGTGGCCGCCGGGTCCGGCTAGCCACCACGGCCACTACTGCCAGGCAGACCGCGATGATCGCGGCTGGCTGCCACTGCAGCTCGAGGTGTGGCACCTATCCGAGCTTAGACGTTGCCGTTGTTGCGGCTCAGATTGGCCGGGTCCATCTCCTGCCGCGGCAGGTACACCTCGCCGGCGACATCCGCGCCGAACCGCAGCCGGTCCCCGTCCACCAGCCGGACCTCGGTCCCGGGGATGGCGCGGTCGTCGTTGACGAACGTCCCGTTGGTGGAGCCCTCGTCCCGGATCGTCGCCCGGCCGGAGTCGTCGACGGTGACCGTGGCGTGCCGCCGCGACACGTTGTCGAAGTGGGCGAAGGCCGCGGCCACCAGCGACTGCGCCGGGTCCCGGCCCAGCAGCAGCGACGTGCCGGCCGGGATCTCCACGTTGCCCGTCGGGAACGCGATCCGCAGGACCACCGGCGAGATACGGCGCTGGCCGGTCCCCGGCAGCGGGGCGCGGCACTCCAGGCACCACAGGTCGGATGGATCCGGGACCCGCGCCCCGCAGTGGGGGCAGGCCTGCTGGTAGTCGGCGGAAAGGTACTTCTGCGAGACCGTCGGCGTAGGCAGGTCCTCTTCTGCTGACGCGGAGCGGGGCAGGTTGGCGCCGCACCGGAAGCAGATCAAGTCCTCCGGCTGCACCCGGACGGCGCAGTTGGGGCAGGTCAGGATGGCCATTTCGTCCTCCGCGACGGCCCTGGAGCGCCGCTCACCGGCTACTCTCGCTGATCTCAGGCTCGGTCTGCTGAATCTGCGCACCCCGGAAACCGGCAAGCCGTCCGGGGCCGGGCGGCGCACCGAGGGGACGCGCCCTGCTTACCTTACCTAAAGGGATCTCGCCCGCCGTGGCTCTGCGCCAGACTCCGGGCGAAGTAGCATCGCCTCATGATCGGTTTCCAGCTCGAATCGGAGCATGAGGAGCTGCGCAAGACCGTCGCGGCCTTCGCCCGCGAGGTGGTGGCCCCTGTCATCGGTGACTTCTACGAACGGGACGCCTTCCCCTACCCGGTGATCGCGGGCATGGGCCAGCTCGGCCTGTTCGGCCTGCCGTTCCCGGAGTCCTACGGCGGCATGGGCGGCGACACCTTCGCGCTCTGCCTGGCCCTGGAGGAGCTGGGCCGGGTTGACTCCTCGGTGGCCATCACGCTGGAGGCGGCCGTCTGCCTGGGTGCTATGCCGCTGTACCAGTACGGCTCCGATGAACAGCGGATGAGGTGGCTGCCGGACCTGTGCTCTGGCGCCCGGCTGGCCGCGTTCGGGCTGACCGAGCCGGGCGGCGGCACCGACATCCCGGGCGGCACGCGCACCCGGGCCCGCCCAGAAGGCGATCTGGCGCAGGGGGATGGGGAGTGGGTGATCGACGGCAGCAAGGCGTTCATCACCAACTCCGGGACCGACATCACCTCGCTGGTCACCGTGCTGGCCATCACCGGGGTAAGCGAGGGGCAGCACAAGGAACTGTCCTCGATCATTGTGCCGGCCGGCACGCCGGGTTTCACCGTGGGCCAGCGGTACTCCAAGGTCGGCTGGTGTGCCTCGGACACCCGCGAGCTTTCGTTTGACTCCTGCCGGGTCCCGTTCGGCAATCTGCTCGGCACCCGCGGCCGCGGCTATGCACAATTCCTCCGGATCCTGGACGAGGGCCGGGTGGCGATCGCCGCGCTGGCCACGGGGCTGGCCCAGGGCTGTGTCGACGAGTGCCTGCGGTACGCGGGCGAGCGGCAGGCGTTCGGCCAGGAGATCGGCCGCTACCAGGCCATCCGCTTCACCATCGCCGACATGGAGGTGCGGGCCCACACGGCGCGGCTGGCCTGGTACGACGCGGCGGCCCGGATGGCGGCGGGCGAGCCGGTCAAGAAGGCGGCCGCGATCGCCAAGCTGACCGCCTCGGACGCGGCCATGGCCAATGCGCGGGACGCGACCCAGATCTTCGGCGGCTATGGCTTCATGAACGAGTTCCCGGTCGGCCGGTTCTACCGGGACGCGAAGATCCTGGAGATCGGCGAGGGCACCTCGGAGGTCCAGCGGATGGTCATCGCCCGCGAGCTCGGCCTGCCGGGCTGAGGCCCCCGGCGGCCGCCGCGGAGCTGGGCGGCCCGGGGCAACGGCCGCTACGACGCGGACGGCAGCGCGGAGGACGTGGCGTGGCTGCGCACCAGCCGGCTGACCTCGGCCCGCAGCTTCACGAAGCTGCGGCAGGTTCACCGGCAGATCGGCCAGGACGCGCCCCGGCCCCGGGGTGAGCACGATGACCCGGTCCCCGACGCACACGCTCTCGTCGATGTCGTGCGTGACGACCAGGATCGTGATGCCGCTCTCGGCCCGCACCCGCAGCGTCAGGTCCTCCAGATCCTCGCGCGTCTGGGCGTCGACCGAACCGAACGGCTCGTCCATCAGCAGCAGGATCGGGCTGAGGCTGACGCCCTCCATCGCCACGTGGGCCGCGGCGCCGTGTGTCCGTAGGTCCGCGTTAGATCCGTTACCTCAAGCACGTCCGTTCCGTCTCGTTCGCATGTCGGTTTGGCCACCACGGTGCCATGCTGCCGTGGTTAATTCAAAGGGTCGCAACCTTCACAAGAACCCACAGCGACAGTGGCGATTTTCCGGCACGAAACGGCCGCACTGGGGTAGGCAGGAGACATCGGAACGAGGCCGGCTGCCTCGCGCCACCGTGGTGCTGCGGCAGGCCGGCCGGGAGCAGAGGGAGGGACATAGCGTGCGTGTCATCACGCTGGAGGAGCACTTCTGGACCGGTGCCCTCCGCGACGCCAACCGCACGGTACTGGCCGGCCGGCAAGGGGGAGAGCTGGCCGACAACCTCAGCGATCTCGGGCCGCGCCGCCTGGCCGACATGGACGCCGCCGGCATCGACGTCCAGGTGCTGTCGGTGCTGGCCCCGGCGGCCCAGGAACTCGACCCGAAGACGTCGGTGGCGCTTGCCCGGGACGCCAACGACCGGCTGGCCGAGGCGGTCGCCGCCCATCCGGACCGGTTCGCCGGGTTCGCCGCGCTGCCCACCCCGGACCCGGACGCCGCGGCCGCGGAGCTGGAGCGCTCCGTCACCGGCCTCGGCTTCAAGGGCGCGCTGATCAACGGGCACACCGGCGGGCGGTTCCTGGACGACCCGGTATTCTGGCCGATCTTCGAACGGGCCGAAGCGCTCGGCGTGCCCGTCTACCTGCACCCCACGTACCCCACGGCGCAGGTCATGGAGGCCTACTACGCCGGTTTCGCGGCGCCCGTCAGCGCCACGCTGGCCACGGCGGGCTGGGGCTGGCACGCGGAGACCGGGCTGCACGCGCTGCGGCTCATCCTGGGCGGCGTGTTCGACCGGTTCCCGGACCTGCAGGTGATCATCGGGCACATGGGCGAGAACCTCCCGTTCTCGCTGGCCCGCGCCGACGAGCGGCTGACCCCGGTGGCGACCAGCCTCAAGCACCGGGTGGCGGACTACTTTCACGCCAACTTCTACATCACCACCAGCGGCTACTTCACCGACCCGCCGCTGCTCTGCGCGCTGGCCGTGGTGGGCGCCGACCGCATCATGTTCTCGGTCGACTACCCGTTCTCCCGCAACACCGACGGCCGCGCCTTTCTGGACGGGGCCCCGCTGAGTGAGGAGGACCGGGCCAAGATCGCGCATGGTAACGCCGAACGGCTGCTCGGCCTCTGACCAGCCCACTGGCCGGCCCACCGCTGGCTGGCCCACCGCCGGCTGGATGGCGCGCACGGGGCCGTCTACCCGGCCTCGCGTGCGCCACGGTGCCAGGACAGCGCCACCCGCGGCATAATTGCTTGTGCCGCGGCCTTTTAACCTGGAAGTGACCTGAGCGCCGAATGTGCGTCTACGGTGGCCGGAAAGCGCGCACGGCGCGACCGCGGAAAACTTCTATGGTCCCGGCGGGACGCGCCGCGCAGGCCTCAGTGGGACACCGGCCTCAGTGGAACAGCAGCGGTGCGACGGAGATATTGGAGCCGACCAGGCCGTCAGTTTGCATCAG
>JBEKCN010000450.1:0-4566 GCA_050014855.1 Streptosporangiaceae bacterium
AGACCTCCTCCCAGGAGATATCCGGCGACACCGACCGCCGGCGCCGACCCGCACAAGGGGGCGAGCCCGCGGGGGGCAGTAGCCGCCAGGACTGGCTCCCATGTCGCGCCTGCACCGATCCGGGCCGAGCGCTTGCCGGTATCGACCTCGACGTCCGCGAGTGCCCGCATACTGATCGCGACCCCACCGTGCACCTCGTGCAGCCGGCCGTGCCCGGAACCTAGAATGGTGAGCCGCTCGCCGCGTTCGCTGGCGACGGCGACGGTGGCCGCCACGTCGGCGGGTGTCCGCGCCGCGACCACGATGTCGGGCAAGCAGGCGATTCCGAGGTCAAACCCGGACGTCTCGCTGGCGTACCCCGCATCGTCCGGGGCCAGGACGCGCGCCACCCCTGCGCTCCGTAGCGCCTGCGTCGTGCTTGTTGCCATCGCATACCCTTTGCGGGTCGTTGCTCCCAACCTGCCGCCGACTGCTGAGACTACCGGGGCTCCGGTGGCGGTGCTGCTCAGGTGCTGGACAGGCGCTGCTGGGGGACTTCGATCAGGCGCGGGCCGTCGCCGGCCAGTGCGGCTCTTACTGCAGTAGTGAGCTGGGCCAGGCTCGTGACCTGAGTTGCGGGTATTCCGTAGGCGGTGGCAATGCCGGTGATGTCGATGTCGGGAAGTTCCAGGCCGGGGACGCCATCGAAGTGCGTCACCTGGGCGAACTTCTTCAGAGCGGCGTACTTCCGGTTCCGGGCCACGACAAAGACGACAGGAACGCGGTAGCGCGCGGCTGGTCTTCTCGCCGGGCGCCAGGGCCCGTGCGGTCCGGCAGGGAAGTGACGGTGCGCCGGCCGGGCTGTGCTCGGTGTCGACTTCCCTCATGCTCGCCCGGAGCCATCCGGCCGTGACGTCGGTGACTGCGCCGCCGGGTAGCGTCAGCCGTTACCGGCCGAGTGTCTGGCTGAGCCTGGCGGTCGCGTCGATGACGAGCCGGGCCGCGCTCCCGACGTCGCCGAACTCCTCCTCGGGACCGACGACCGAGATGGCCGCGTACGCGCGGCCGCAGAAGTTGCGCACCGGTGCGGCTACCGACGTCTCCTGGCACTCGGACTCCCGCACGCTGATGGCAACGCCGGTACGGCGCACCTCGGCCAGCGCCCGGTCGAAGTCGGCGGCGGTCGAGATCGTGCGCGGCGTTAGCTGCGGAAAGCCTGCTGCTTTCCGCGCCTCCGCGAAGACAGGGTCGAAGGCAGCTATTGCTTTTCCCGCGCTGGTCGCGTGGGATGGCATCCGTCGCGTAACGCCCCCCATCATGCCAACGCGGGGCACGCCCGGCAGGCGCTCCAGGAACACGATGTCAGCCCCCTCCGGCACCGTGAGATGCACCGAGAGGCGGCTGGCTTGCCGGAGTCCTTCGAGCAGCGGGAGCCCGGCCCGTCGTAGCGGGAAACGGTCCGACGCCATCTGGCCAAGCTCGAACAGGTGCACGCCCAGCCGGTACCGGCCGGAAGCCGGGTCCTGTGCCGCGAGACCGCGGGCGCAGATGGCGGCCAGCAGCCGCTGCGCGGTGCACTCCGGGACCTCCAAGCGCTGAGCGAGGTCCCCGGCGTCGATGTCTTCCTCCCGTACGAGGCACTCGAGCACATCGAGGGTATTGAGGACGGACTGCAGATCGTTATCAACTTGCTGCGCAAATGTCACCATATGGCGGAGTTTTGCCGGTCCCCTTACGCCGAATAAGGGCCCAAGGTCCCTAGCCAGCCACTGATCCGCCGCAGCCGCCGAGTGGCACCTGGCCCCGGTTCAGCGGTAGGTCGGTGACAGCTAGTGGGCTGAAACGATCCGTACCCCCAGCGGCATGAGTGAGACAGGAATGATCTTGAAGTTGGCGAGCCCCAGCGGGATGCCGATGATCGTCAAGCACAGCAGGATCCCTGTCGCCACGTGGGCAAGCGCCAGCTCCCAGCCAAACAGAATGATCCAGATGATGTTGCCAATCACGGCGCCGACGCCCATCCCGCCCTCGCGGGGGGCGATGTCCCGGCCGAAGGGCCACAGCACGTAGTTGGCGATCCGGAACGAGGCAATCCCGAATGGGATGGTGATGACCAGGAAGAACAGCGCAAAGCAGAGCAGCCCGACCACCGCATAGGCGATTGCCATCCAGATGCCGCAGAGCACGAGCCAAATCAGGTTAAGGATGATTCTCATCGCTCCGCGCCTTGGGCTTCGACGGTGGTTACGCAGTCATTCTCTCTCCCGGGAGGACGTAACCGCATCACCCGTAACGGGTGATGGGCCCGGGTTGCCGTGCCTGATAGTGATTTCTGACCGACCGCCCGGATGAGACCGGATGAGAAAGGAGCGGGTTCTGGCCGCCGTCGAAGTAGCCGCGGCCGGCCAGGCCGCATCCCGGCACGGGACGTGAGGCGTGGCCGGTACCGGGGCTCAGGGCCGTGACCAACGCGGGGCTTAGGCCCACTCGCGGCTGGACTACAGCGCTGCTATCTTGGCAAATAGACTTAGAGTGATTGTAAAGTTACTAGTTGTGAGCAACGGTCCGCGTGGCCAGTTCTGTTCAGGGGGCCGGATGAAAACCAGTGGAACGAGCCACGAACGCGGCCGGATCCTGCTCATCGACGACGATCCCGCACTGGGCGCGTACCTGGCGCGGGTGCTGAGGACGCGGGGCGGTTTTGACGTCACGCATGAACTCGACTCCATCGGCGCGTTGCGCTGCATTGAGACCGCACAGTGGGACCTGCTCCTCACCGATATCGAGTTGCCCGGCATGACCGGGCTGGAACTGCTCGACCGGGTACACCAGCTGGTACCCGATCTGCCCGTTGCCGTGCTCACCGGGCACGCGAGCGTCGACTACGCGGTCACCGCGCTGCGCAGCTCGGCGGCCGAGTTCCTCGAAAAGCCGATCGCGGCGGACGTACTCGTCGCCCGGGCGACCGCCCTGGTCGAGGCAGGCCGCGAGGCGAGGGCCGCGGGCCGGGAGAACGTGCTGGCCATCGGGGCCCACCCCGATGACGTGGAGATCGGCGCGGCCGGCACGTTGCTGGGCCACAAGGCGGCCGGTGACCTGGTGACGATCCTGACCCTGTCCCGCGGGCAGCACGGCGGGAATCAGGAGCGCCGGGCCCGCGAAGCCCAGGAGGCCGCCGACGTCATCGGCGCCCGGCTGTTCCTCGACGACCTCGAGGACACCCGCATCCCGGAGGGCAACCCCACGATCGGCGTCATCGAGGCGGTGATCGCGGAAGTGCAGCCGACGATCGTCTACACCCATTCCGTGCACGACGTGCACCAGGACCACCGCAACGCCCACCGTGCGGCCATGGTCGCGTCCCGGCGCGTCGGCCGGATCTACTGCTTCCAGTCACCGTCGGCCACCATCGAGTTCCGGCCCGCGCATTTCGTCGTCATCGACGATTACATCGGCCGCAAGCTCAAGGCCATCGACATGTTCGGCTCTCAGGTCGGCGTGCGGGACTATCTCGAACCGGACCTGATCGCCTCGACGGCCCGCTACTGGTCCCGGTTCTGTTCCGGGAGCCACGCGGAACCGTTCGAGGTCATCCGCGACCGGGCCGGTCAGCCTGCCCGGCCCGCCGGCATCCAGACGCTGGCCAGCTCATGACGGCGCCGGAGCGTCCCGGTCACAGGCCGCTGCGCCTGCTGCGCCCCGGTCATCCGCTGCTGCGCCTGCTTGTGACCGGCGCCGGCGGCCCGGCCGCGATCGCCGCGATGAAATCACTGCGCGCCGACAACTCGGTTGAGCTCCTCGCGGCCGACATGGATCCCTGGGCCGCGGGCCTGTACCTGGTCCCGCCTGCGGCCCGGATGCTGATCCCGGCGGGCGCGGCACCCGATTTCGCTCAGTCGCTGCTGGGCCGGTGCATCGCGCTCGGGGTGGACATCGTGCTGCCGACCGTAGACGCGGAGCTGCGGCCCCTGGCGCACGCACGGGAGGAGTTCGCCGCCGCTGGCATCGAACTGCTCCTGGCCCCGGCCGCCGCACTCGAGGTCATCCTGGACAAGCTGCTGCTCGCGCAGCACTGCGCGAGCGTCGTCCGGGTCCCCCGGACCGAGCTTTTCGGCTCCGCGGTAGACCCGGCCAGCTGGACGTATCCCGTCATCGTCAAGCCCCGGACCGGCAGCGGCTCCCGTGGCATCCTGGAGATCGGCTCCGCCGCGGAGCTGGCCGTGCTCACGCACTCATCCACCTTGATCGTGCAGGAGTTCCTGCCCGGAGAGGAATACTCCGTCGACGTCCTGGCCGACGCGGGCGGCCAGGTCATCGCCTCCGTGCCCCGGATCCGGGCCCGGGTCGATTCCGGCGTCTCGGTCGGCGGCCGTACGGTCCACGACCCCGAGATAGAGGAGTTCGGGCGCGCTGTCGCGAGTGCCACCGGCCTGACGTACGTGGCCAATGTCCAGTGCCGGCGCGACCGCGCCGGCCACCCGGCGCTGCTCGAAGTGAACCCCCGGATTCCGGGAACGCTGGGACTGACCATCGCGAGCGGCGTCGACATGCCCCGGCTCGCGCTGGACTCCCTGCTCGGCAGGCCCG
>JBEKCN010000451.1:0-4559 GCA_050014855.1 Streptosporangiaceae bacterium
TTGCCGTCTACCTGAAGACCAGCCGGCTCAGCGATCTGCGCCTGTCGGCGGCCGGGCAGGCCCGCCGGATCGCCGTGTCGCTGCAGGACGAGGTGGCGCTGACGCGGCGGGCGGCCCAGATGCGGGCCGGGGACGCCGCGAGGCGGGTGGAAGAGTTCGGCGCGCGGCTGGCCGAGGTTGCCATACACAGCCGGGACGCGGTGGCCGTGGTCAATGCGGAGTCCGGGCGGCTGCTGTCCGCGCTCAACGACGCGGCGGACCAGAAGGTGCGCCGGCTGCGGGATGAGGCCGAAGGGCAGCTTGATGAGCTGCTTGGCGGCGAACTGCGGGCCGCGTCCCCGACCGATATCGAGCGAAGGGGACATGAACAACTGGCCGCGCTGGTCCTCGACTGGGTCAGCACCTGGCGCAACGAGCGCAGGGAGCAGATCGAGCAGGGGCTGGCCCGGGTGGACGCGCGGCTCGCCGGCGACCTGAAGGCCGAATTGGACATGCTGCGCGGTTCCGCCGCCGAGTTGCTGGACCTGGACCTGTCGGTGCCCGAGCCGGGCGGGCGGCTGACCGAGGACCGGGCTTTCTTCTTTTCCACGGGCGAGGATGCGGGCCAGACGGAGTTGCTGGCCGGGGCGATCCGCCGCAGCCTTCCCGGTGGAATCGGCCGGAGGCGGGCTAGGGAGTACCTGCGCCGGACGGCCGCCGACCTGGTGGGCAGCCAGGTTGGGCGGGCCCGGGCAGACCTGCAATACCGGCTGAGGGAGGCGACCCGCACGCTCGTTCGCGTGGTCGAGCAGCGCTATGCCGCTGGCACGGACCGTATGTCCGCGGCGCTTCGGACGGCAGCAGACCTGCGCCAGGAAAGCGACGCCGAGGCCAGGCGGAAGGAGGCAGACCTGGCCGAACGTGAAGGGGCGTTGCGCAGGGTGCTGGGCCTTCTCGATCAGGTGATGACGTAAGACCTGATCACGCGGGCCCGGCACAACGGGCGGCATGCCCGCGGCAGGTCTCATCCCACGGCGCACGCGCGGCACCGCCATGGGCTGACGCTTCCGTGGCATCTTCCTGAGAGGCCGTTAGCCGTATCGGCGGTTCAGAAGCGCGATTGCTCCTGCCGGAGCCCCATCCGGCGTGTCCAGTCTAACGGGCTCGGCCCCGGCCGCGACAGGGCGTGATGACAGACTCGGCGGCGCTGGCCGGGAAACGATACAATTGATCAGCGGCGTAGGCCGCCGGCGGTGGGCCCCGCCGTGTGTGCGGATCGTGCGCATGCTTGCCGGAAGGCCGATGGGTCCTGTGCTCCAATCGGAGGAGGCGGGACGATGTCGGCATCTGTGCTGCGGTCTGTCGAAGAGGTGCGCCCGTTCGGCCGGCTGTGCTGCCTGCCTGCGGGCGGGCGCGGCAATGGCCTCGACGACGACGCGTGGGCCCCGGTCCTGGAAATCAGCCAGGCGGCGGTACCGTCTGTTCTGGCCGCACTTGGGTCCGCGTCGGTTCCTGCCTACGCAGCTCCCGGCGGTTCGGCCGGATCGCGGTGCTCCGGGCGGCCCCTCGAACCGGGCAGCTGGCAGCTATGGGTGGGGGCCAGCGCCTACGGCCGTGCTGAGGCGGTGCCGCTGGCCGTGATGCCGCATCTCGCCCATGAGCTGGACAGTCGCGGTGACCGGGCGTGGCGATGACGGCAGCGCGGCGCGTGTGCGGGGCTGTTACGGCCTTTGCTGGTGTCGCGATCGTCGCATCGCTGGTCGGCGAACGCGGCCCGCTCGCGTTCGTCGATCATGCGGCGTTCGCCGCTGTCCGGGCCCGGCGCAGCCAGGCCGGCGTCATCGCCGCCCGCGGGATCAGTGCCCTCGCCGAGCCGGGCGTGACCTATCCCGCGGCCATCGTGGCGGGAATCGGCGCCTCCCGCCGTGCGGGCTGGCGACGGGCTTGCGTTCCGCTTCTCGTGGTGGCGACCGGTGCGGCGGCCCGGCGTCGCCTATCGCGGGTGATCGCCCGGCCGCGTCCGCCCGCCGCCGCCTGGCTCATCGAGCCTGAGGGTTTCAGCCTGCCATCGAAGCACACCACCATCGCCGCTCTCACGGCTGGTGCATGCGTCCGGGCGGCCGGTGCACGTGGCCCTCGATACGCGGCACCGGCGCTGGCCGCGGCGGCCGTGGGGGCCAGCCGCGTGTACCTGGGGGTGCACTGGCCGGGAGACGTGCTCGCAGGCTGGATGTTCGCCGCAGGCTGGCTATGGCTCACCGATCCAGGATGACCTGAACCGTGGGCTTTACCGCCCGTCCTGCCGGCTGCCCGCCGGCCGGCGAGTGCCTGGCCACCCGAACGATGTCTTAACCCAGCCGCGAGGAACAGGAAGGTAACGCCCATGGACACGCCGGGAGGCACCGACGTGCGCTGCTCAACCGTTGTATTCCGCGATGACGCACCCTTGAGGGCCTCCCGCGAGCGGGTCAAGGTCCTGGCTGCGGCGCTGACCGGCGCGGGGGCTGAGCCATGACCAGGCCAGCCGATGACCGTGCTGCCGGGCGGCAAGACCAGCCGCCGCTGGCCGGGGACTCACCGGCGAGCGGCAACAGTACGGCCCGCCCTGTCAGCCCAGAAGGCGGCGCGCCCTCCGGCCGGCCGCAGGCCGGCGTTTCACCCCCGGCAGGTAGTGGTCACTTCTCCAGCTTGTTGTGCTCAGAGGCGCCGGCGGCCCTGGGCGCGGGGAGGCAGGACCAGGATCGCTCCTTCGCGCGGGATCTGAACCTGGATCAGATCGTGGCGGCGGTCGCCGGTGATCGTGAGGAGCGTGATCTCATCACGGAGGTTCTGTTCGGCCAACTGGACGATGCCGGCGCCGTGCGCTACCGCCAGAAGGTTTTTCAGGACCTGGAGGACCCTGCCCTGTTCGATGACGTCCAGCGCTTCGCCGGGCTCATGCAGGAGGTGCGCGCCCACCTGCGTCAGCTGGCGAAGATGCAGTACCGCTACCAGCGGGAGGGCTGGCTGCTGGACGCCGCGGCCATCTACTGCGACGCGGTGCAGTCCCTGGCCGGGCACCTCGCCTTGGCGCAGATCAGCTCCCGCGGCCTGCTGGCCTTCCGGGAGTACCTGGCTGGCTATGCGGCCTCGGCCGGGTTCACCGCCCTGGTGAGCGATACACGGAGCCGGGAGGACGCCCTGGGGCGCATCCGCTACTGCACCCGCATCCGGGGCGGCCGGGTCGAGGTGAGCCGCGACCAGGATGAAGCCGACTACAGCGCCATGGTGCTCAAGACCTTCGAGCGCTTCAAGCAGGGCGCGGTGAAGGACTACCGGGTCCACTACCGGACGTGGCCGGGGATGAACCAGGTCGCCGCGCAGATCCAAGAGCTGGTGGCCCGGCTGTTCCCGGAGGAGTTCACCGCCCTGGAGGAGTACTGCCGCCAGCACGCCGCATTCCTCGATGAGGGCATCCGGCGCGCCGACCAGGAGCTCCAGTTCTATCTCGCCTACCTCGACTACATCAGGCCGCTTCGCGCCGCCGGGCTGTGCTTCTGCTATCCCGAGGTCTCCGCCAGCTCGAAGGAAGTCCAGGCCGCCGGCACCTTTGACCTGGCCCTGGCCCGCAAGCTCGTCGCCGAGCGTAAGCCGGTGGTGACTAACGAGTTCCGCCTGGAGGGCCGCGAGCGCGTCTTCGTCGTGACCGGCCCCAACCAGGGAGGCAAGACCACCTTTGCCCGGACCTTCGGCCAGCTCCACCACCTGGCCAGCGCCGGCTGCCCGGTCCCGGGCAGCGCCGCCCGCCTGTTCCTTTCCGACCGGCTCTTCACCCATTTCGAGAGGGAGGAGGACCTGGCCGAGATGAGCGGGAAGCTGGAGGATGACCTGGTGCGGATCGGGGAGATCCTGCGGGCAGCCACGCCCGCCAGCATCGTGATCCTGAACGAGATCTTCACCTCGACCACCCTGCACGATGCCCGCTTCCTGGGAACCAAGCTGCTGACGAAGGTCACCCAGCTCGGCGCCCTGTGCGTCTACGTCACCTTCGTGGACGAGCTGGCCTCGCTCGGGGAGCCGGTCGTCAGCATGATGAGCACGATCGTCCCGGACAACCCGGCCGAGCGCACGTACAAGGTGGTCAGGAAGCCAGCTGACGGCCTGGCCTACGCGCTGGCCCTCGCCGAGAAATACGACCTCACCTACGAGCTGCTGCGCGGCAGGGTCGCGTCATGAAGGCCCACCTCCTGTACGAAGCCCAGGACTTCGACTTCGGCGCCGGCCTGCCTGCCGGCCACGAGGACCTGATCCAGGACCTGGAGCTGACCACGCTGCTGCAGGCGATGGCCGCCGGTGACGAGTTCCTCTTCGAGGTGTCCGCGAAGGTGCTGCTCACCAGCCTCCATGATCCGGAAGCCATCCGCTACCGCCAGCGGGTCCTGGCCGACTGCCTCGCCCAGCCCGGGGTCATCCGGGAGATGTACGCCGTAGCGGCCGGCGCGCTGCAGGACAAGCGGCACCTGTGGGCGCAGTACGGCGGCACGTACCAGAATCCCTCGTCCAACCTCTCCGGTGCGGTCAGCTATCTCGAAGCCTTCGTG
>JBEKCN010000452.1:0-4554 GCA_050014855.1 Streptosporangiaceae bacterium
CCGCCGGACCCGTCACCGTAACCACCTACCCCAGCCATGCCTACGGTGTGAGGATCAACCAGGGCGGCCCGATTCGCCCACCGAACCGGCAAACTCGCTGGTCAGAGGCGGAGCCTCACTGGATCGTTGACCGGTAATTCAGGGGCCGGTGGGGAAGAAGCGCAGCAACGCGCCGCGAGCGATCCGTGACTGTTAAGTGAAGAGTGTCCAGAATCGGCGTGTCTACACACGTCCGGACCCTGGAGCCCACCGTGATCGCCGACCTGGACACTCTCCTGACCGCACTTTACGTGGAACTGACCGACCGGATCATTCCTTCTTCCGGCTTTGCCAGGTCCGGCCCGGGCCGCCCGCCGGAGGTCACCGACGCTGAGCTGGTATGCCTGGCCGTGGCGCAGGTGCTGCTGCGCTTCGACGACGAGCGGCACTGGCTGCGCGCCGCGGCCAGGCAGGTCGGGCACCTGTTCCCGCGGCTGCTGGGCCAAAGCGAGTACAACGACCGGGTCAAGGCCGCCGCGCCGCTGATGGAGGCGGCGCTGCGGTGGCTGGCCGAGGCGACGCCAGGCAGCGCGGAGATGCTGCGGCTGATGGACGCCACGCCCGTCCCGTGCGGGCAGTCCGCGGTCACCGCGAAGCGCTCTGACCTGTACGGATGGGCGGGCTACGGATACTGCCCCAGCCATTCCCGCTGGTACTGGGGGGCCAAGCTGCTGCTCATCTGCACCTGCGACGGCACCGTCACCGGCTTCGGCCTGGCCAATCCCAAGCTCTTCGGCGAACGCGAGCAGGCCCGGCAGATGCTCAAGGACCAGCCCGCCAACCGCCCGGCGCCCGGCACCACCGTCGTCACCGACAAGGGCCTGTCCGGACAGGAGACCGAGGCCTTCTTCGCCAGCGACGACCTGGGCCTGGCCCTGATCCGGCCGGCCCGCAAAGACGAGAAGGCCCCCCGCTACTTCCCGAACTGGCTGCGGCAGCGGGTCGAGGCGATCATCTGGACGCTGAAGAACCAGCTCGGCCTCGAACACCACGGCGGCCGCGTCCCCGCCGGGCTATGGGCCAGGATCGTGCAGCGGCTGCTGGCCCTCAACGCCTGCATCTGGCACAACTGGATGATCGGCGCACCGGTCAAACGCTCCCTGATCGCCTACGACCACTGATGAGCTGCGCACATTTCCCGGTTAACGATCTAGGTCCCCTGATCCGGGTGCGAGCCGGGGCCCCAGTGCGAGCGTGGGCCCGGGTGGGGCATGGCGCCGCGGGCCGAATGGCGCTGCGTGGCCGGGCGGTCCTGGCGCAGCACGGCCAGCAGGTCCTCGTAGGGGCCGATGAGGAAGGCCTGGTCGCCGGCGCGGAACCGGGTGCCGCGGCGGGGGGGGTGCTCCAGCGGTTGCTCGTCGTTGGCACGCCGCAGGGCCAGCACCCGGGTCCGGGCCGACAGGTCGCTCATGGCCAGCCCGTTGAGCCCGCCACCCGGGCTGATCGTCAGCCGGGCCACGAGCAGCGGCTTGTCGTCGGCGTAGAAGGTACTCAGCACGTCCAGGCCGAGCGCCGCCCCGACGAACCACGGCGCGGCCAGCGCGGCGGTCGACCGGACGGAGGAGAAGCCGAAGTTGTGACGGACGGACCGGGCGAAGGGCGAGTCGAACATGCGCAGCACCACGGGCACACTGCTCCACCGCTCGCCGAGCTGGTCCCGGACGGCGAGGCCGGTCTCCAGATTGGCCAGATCGTCGCTGGTCACTACGGCCACCGCTGCGGCGTTCCCAAGACTGGCGGCCGCCAGCGTCTGGGGCAGTGTCGCGTCGGCGATGATGACCGGCACGCCCAGCGCACGCAGCTGGCCGAGCCGGCGGTTGCCTTCGTCCTTGTCCACGGCCACCACCTCACGCCCGGCGTCCACCAGTTGCTGGATGACCCGGGTGCCGACCGTGCCGAGGCCGATCACGATGACGTGCCCGCGCAGGCCGGTGATCCGCTGTCGGCCGAGCGATTCCTCGATGCGGCGGCTAACGATCATGTTGGTGAGCGTGGCGAAGAACACCGCGACGAACGTCGCGCCCAGCAGCATGAGGCAGATCGCCGCGCCCATCAGCCACGGCTCCTGGCCGCGGAAGTTGTAATCGCCGTAGCCGACGGTGGTCACCGTCTCAACGGTGAAGTAGAGCGAGGACAGCAGCGAAATGTGCCCTTCGCTGGGCAGCCGGTACTCCGCGTGCAGCACCAGCGTGGCGGCAACCAGCACGACGACCAGCGCGGCCAGCGCGGTCGCCATCCGCCAGTCGGCCGCCGCGCGCAGCAGAGACGGCAGCAGGTGCCGGACCCGCCGCGCGGGGCCGGCGGGCCGGGCGTGCGCCGGGAAGCGGTTCTGGCCGCCGATCCCGGCGGCGCGGAGCTCGTCCGGGTTCGCGAACAGCGTCACCCGGTCCCCGGCGGCCACCTCGTGGTCGCGGCCGGGGCAGATCACCACGTCCTCGTCCCCGGCGGGCAGGACCGCGATCGGGGCCAGGGCGCCGTACAGCTCCCGCAGGCTGGCGCGGCGCGGGGCCGTGGTGCGAGCGGCCAGGAACCGCTCACCGTCCAGCGCGATCTCCCGGGTACCGGACTGCAGGCACGCCTCGGCGATGGCGGGGGCGGACAGGCCCGCGACGTCGAGCACGGACACGTTGATCTGGGCCAGGGCCCGGCCGACGGCGGGGTTGGCTAGCTGGACGACCACCCGGACGTCGGCTCGCAGCTCACGGGTCAGCAGGGCCGTTTCCAGCGTCTGCAGGTCATTTTCCAGGACGCAGATCACAGCGGTCGCGCCGGCCAGCCCCGCCTCGGTCAGCATCGCAGCGGTCCGGGCGCTGGCCTGGATGTGCGGGACGCCCCAGCCGGCGAGCTGGCGGGCCAGGGTGGGATCTGGGTGGTCGTCGACGACGACGGCCGGGACCCCAGACAGGTTCAGCTGCTCGACGATGCGCAGGCCGACGCTGTGCAGGCCGCACACGATCACGTGGCCCTGCCAGTCCGCATATCTGCCCGTCACCCGGGCATCATCCAGGTCTTCTATGACGCAGATGTTAGCGGCGCGTATGCGAAAGATGAGGATCGCCGGGCGGCCGGCTGGCCGCTGGGAGCAGCGGCACGCTCACCTAGGTGGTGGTTCTGCGAGCCTGGCGGCCGGTTCGGCTGAAGATCCGGACCGGAAGACCGCCGTACGCGCGTCCCAGATGATGGCGTCCAGTTCGTTGATCGCCCAGTTGAGCCGGTCAACCAGCGGGCCGTCGGCCTCCGCCGCGTCGGCCTGAAGAGAGTGACTGACGCCGAACAGTCGGTGCGTTACGGCGATGACGAGTTCCCGGCATCCGGAGGCGAGCACGGCACGGCTCTCCGACCTGGCCAGCGACAGCGTCACGGTGGCGCCGATGGCCAGTCCGCCGTTATCGCGGCGGGTCGAGATCAGCATGTCGTACCAGCGCGCCTCGGCCGGGCTGTGGCAGGGCACTTCCACCGTGAGCGGGCCGGGCAGATCGCTGGCGAGCGCCTGGCGGATGCTGTCCGCAACCTTCTCGGCCACCGGATCGCCGACCGAAACGGCACAGACGTCCAGGTACGACACTCCTGCGCCCATGAGTGCGGGGTCACCGCCATTCATCAGGGCGAAAGCATCCCACGCGTCGTTCACCGACACGATCACGCCGTCCTGGTCCAGCTGGGCAACCTCGACGCCGACGTCGACCGCCTGGCGCGCCTGGGCGGCCCGGTTCGCCCGCGTCTCCAGGTCGGTCTGGGCGGGCAGGGTGGCAGTCAGGGCGGCTTCCATGGACGGGTAGACCGACATGAGGCGATCGACGCCACTGACGCTCAGTACGCGCCGGACGATCTCGCTGCTCACCACGAGCCGCAATTCGGTGCCGCTGGCCAGCGCCCGTTGATGGACCCGGGCCAGGGCGTCGGCTCCGGAGTCATCGCAGGAGATGGTCCCGCTCATGCCCACCACGAGCACGAGCACGTCGCGGTTGATGATCGACAGCAATTGCTCGCGGATCGGGCCGATGGTGGAGGGATCGATGTGCTCCGGCAGCGTAATGATCGCATGCCCATTAAGCCACCGAACCGGATAAGAGCCCCAGGCCTTAGCGGGAGGCCCGGACATCTGATCACCCCCATGCTGTTCCAGCAGGGCCTCAGCCTATCCCCCATCCCGCGCCGGGAGAATGCCCTAGGAAGTCGTTCAGCTCACGCGACGGCCTGCTCCAGGCCTTCTTCACGATGTGCAGGACCTGGAGCAGCCGGTGCGCCCAGATCGAAGCGCTCACCGTATTCATTACCCGCGCCGTTCCAGCCACCGCGTACCCGCGTCCGAGCAGCCATTCGTGGGCCAGGCTGGGCGGTGCGCCGGACGAGCCGACGAAATCCAGGTCGAGGAGCAGGATCCCGTTCCACCCCCGGCGGAATCGCGATCCGATAGGGGGGTGCCATCAAGAAGAACATCATGCAGGTCAGTCCTCAGGGAGACCACCACTGCTCAATCCTGGCACCGGTCGGCGCCTCCCCTATTCCACGCCT
>JBEKCN010000453.1:0-4550 GCA_050014855.1 Streptosporangiaceae bacterium
GGACGAGCAGGCCGCCGCGGCCAGTGCCAGGGCGAGGCTGCCGGCGGCGGCCAGGGATACCCGCCCGGCGCGGGGGAACCTCATGGTGCTCCTACAGGTGAGGGGAAAGCCGAACCGGAGGCTGGAGCGCAAACAGGACATCTTTGTGCGCGCAGGTCCTTACCGTATCAGTGTGGTGCGAGACGGGTTGGGGATTCCCGGGTAAGGGAGCATTTGGCGTCCGCGCAGGTCAGCGCCGGGCATGGGCTTCGCCGGCCAGCCGCCCGGTCGTGGAGCCGCGCCGGACCGGCTGATTTGGGTCATCCGGCCGGCCCCTGACCGCATCCGGCTGGGCTTGCCGTTCTGCCGGGCTCTGGTGTTGCGTCCTGCGCGTCCCGGCCGGTATTGACGGGCGCTTCCAGCCGCGGCCGCGGCGGTCCGGGGACCCGGGCCGTGGCCGCTGTCCCGGCGCAGCGCCGGGACGGGGCGCGCGGGGCTCGGTGGCCGGACCGCGCCGGGCTGGCCGTGGCCGGCGGCCGGCGTCCGGCGGCGTGAGTTACGGCTAGCGGAGAGGTCGTCGGCCGTGCGTAAATTCACGCCCGGGCCCATGCTGCCGACGTAAATTAAGGTCGCTGGTGCGCCATTTGCGGACGCTGCTGGCGGCAACCTTCGGCGCCGCGCCGCCGGGCGGCCCCGGCCAACGAGCAGCGGCCTGGCCGTGCCATCTCTGGCCCTGGCGGGTGCCTTACGCGGCGCCGGCCCGCTTCGGTAACTTATTTACGGCAGGCGCCAAGTGGTCCTACGTAACGTCACTTTGCCGATAATGACCGGTGCAGTCAGGGTCTCTTCTCCGGCATTTAGCCTCATGGTGTGGCTGCCTGTCCATAACTCGATGCGTAGAGTAATTATCACCGAACGTGACCATATCGCCGGTTTACGGCAGGCCGCGTGTCACCGCAGCCAGGGCGGCCGGCCACGAGAGGCGCCGATGCGGACCGCGCCCTCCGCTGGGACGATCATCGTTCCAGGTCGGCTGGGCCGCCCGGGGAACCACCGGAGAGGCGGTCAGAGCAGGCCGGCGAACTGCGGTCCATCCACCGTGACCCTGGAACAAATAACTGGCAAAGACGCCATAAGTGGCTGCGCGAAGATGATTATATGTCCTTACCCGTTTTGCGACCCCGACGCTCGAGTTGCATCGGTCGTCCGGAAGTCGCCAGCTCTGTGGGAAAGTCATGTGGGAAAAGAGGGGTGCGATGTTGTGCGGCTTCTGTCCTAGAGGCCCGAAGGCTGTCCTCGAAACCCCTGTTCGTGTGAGGTGCGAAAGCAGTGCGTAGGCGTCCGGTGACAGGCCAGCGCGATGGCGGCGAGGGACCGGGCGTTGCCGCCGGAGCCCACGCCAGCAACGGCGCTGACACCGCGGGGGACGGTCACGGAGGTACGGCCACATTGACCGCGGCTCCCGGTTCCCCCGGTTCGCCTGGCACCGGCGGCAGGCCCGGTGAGCCCGACGGGGTGCCCCGCGCCCCCGCCCGCCGGGGCAGTTCGCGCCTGGCCCTCAGCAACTGGCGGGTGCGCTGGCGGCTGCTCGCCCTCATCGTCGTGCCCACCATCGCCGCGGTGGTGCTCGGCGGCCTGCGGATCGGCTCCAGCGTGAGCAGCGCGGTCGCCCTCAAGCGGACCACGCAGCTGGCCGTGCTCAACGGCGACATCATCCGGCTCGCCCAGAGCATGGAGGACGAGCGCGACCTGACCGCCGGGTGGATCGCGGACGGGCGTCCGACCGGCACCGCGGCTCTCTATACGGCGCTGCTGCACCAGCGAGACACCACCGATGAGGCGGTCCAGCAGATCAGCGGGGACGCGAACAACATCGGCCCCACGTATCCGACGGCGATCCGCTCGGCGCTCAGCGACGTCCAGGCACGGATAAGCGACCTCGATCACCTGCGCAGCGCCGCGGCGCCGCCCGCCGGCAACATCCCGGTTCTGCCGCTCATCCAGGATTACACCAACTCCATCGACACGCTGCTGACGTTCGCCAGCTTGTCCGGGTCCGGGACCAACGACACCCAGCTGTCCAACGACGTCATCACCCTGACCGCACTCGCGCGGGCCGAGGACCAGGCCTCCGAGCAGCGCGGCATCTTGTATTCGACGCTGATCGCCCGGCAGTTCCCGCCCCAGGGCCTGACCTCCCTGGAGAGCGCGGAGGCTCAGGAATCCGCCGCCGAGGCGGACTTCCAGAGTTCGGCCTCGCTGGCCGAGCAGCAGCTCTTCCAGAACAAGGTCAGCGGCACCGCGGTCGACCAGGCGGCGTTCGAGGAGCAGCTGGCCACCTCGACCAGTAACAACGGAACCGTGAGCATCGGCGTGCCCCCCGCGAGCGCCCCGGGTACCTGGTACGGCAACATGACCACCACGGTGCAGGACATGCGCGGGGTGGAAAGCACGCTGCTCGGCAACATCCTGGCCCGGAGCCAGTCGCTCGAGTCGGCGGCGACCCGGAACGCGGTGATCATCAGCATCATCGTGCTAGCTCTGCTGATCATCGTGCTGCTGATCACGACGCTGGTGGCCCGGTCGATGATCCGCCCGCTGCGCCGGCTGCGTGAGGACGCGCTCGACATCGCCGGCACGCGGCTGCCGGACATGGTACGCCGCCTGAGCGAGACCGAGGGCTCGGACGAGAGCGTCGAGATCGAGCCGATCGCCGTCTCCTCCACCGACGAGATCGGTGAAGTGGCGCGGGCCTTCGACCAGGTTCACCGCGAAGCCGTCCGGCTGGCCGCCGACGAGGCCATGCTCCGCGGCAACCTGAACGCGATGTTCGTCAACCTGTCCCGCCGCAGCCAGTCCCTGATCGAGCGCCAGATCTCGCTCATCGACTCCCTGGAGCAGGGCGAGCAGGACTCGGGCCGGCTGAGCAGCCTGTTCCGGCTGGACCACCTGGCCACCCGCATGCGCCGCAACTCGGAGAACCTGCTGGTTCTCGCGGGTCACGAGGCGTCCCGGCGATGGAGCCAGCCGGTCCCGCTGGTGGACGTGCTCCGGGCGGCCATCTCGGAGATCGAGCAGTACGAGCGGGTCGTGCTGAACGTCCAGCCGGGCATCACGATTGTCGGCCAGGCCGTCAACGACGTCGTGCACCTCGTCGCGGAGCTGGTCGAGAACGCGACCACATTCTCTCCAGAAGACACCCAGGTGTACGTGTCCGGCCAGCCGCTGACCAGCGGCGGCATCCTCCTCGACATCACCGACGGCGGGGTCGGCGTCTCCGATTCCGAGATGGGCCACGCCAACTGGCGGCTTGACAACCCGCCCGTGGTCGACGTCGGCGTATCCCGCCGGATGGGCCTGTTCGTGGTCGGCCGCCTCGCGGCGCGGCACGGGGTCCGGGTCCGGCTTCGGCATGCGTCCGCCGGCGGCCTGACCGCGCTGGTCTGGCTGCCGGATACGGTCGCCGCCCAGGAGGGCGCGCCGCTCGGCCGGCTCCGCCGCTTCGAGGTGGAGGACTACGGGCCCAGCCCGTCGCTGTCCGCGCCGCCGGCCGGCGGAACCGGTGGGGCCCTCCCCACCCGCCAGACGGGCAACGCGGCCGCGCAGGCCGCCGCGGCCGCCCGGATGCCGCGCTTCTCGCCGCCCAGCGGGCCCCCCCCGCAGCCGCGGGCGGGCACCGGCCCGCAGTCGGCTTCGGGCCGCCCGGGGAACGGTGTCACCCGCGGGTTCACGCCTCCGGGCCAGTCCCCGGCGGCCAGCCCGCAGGGGCCGGGCCCGGCCGACCCCGGGGCGGCGCCGGGAGGAAACGGCTTCAGCATTCCCTTCCGGCCGACGGCCGGGGGGATACCCACGGCCGGCCCCCCCGGCGGGCCGGCGAGCCCAGGACCAGGGAACCCAGGACCGGCGAGCCCAGCCGGGGCCAAGCGGGGGAACGGCAGCACGCTGGGGCCGCCCAACGGTGACAACGGCGTGCGCGTGCCGGCCCCGCCGGAGAACGGGCACGACCAGCGGCTGCCGATCTTCGACACGCTGGAGTCCGACTGGTTCCGGCGCAGCGGGACGTCGCACATTACCGGCCCGGCGCCGGGCAGCGAGGCCAGTACGGCCAGCGGGCCGGATCAGGCCGCCTGGCACTCTCCCGCGGATGAGGGGTGGCGCGCGGCCGAGACGGTCGCGGCACCGTCCACGGGGACTACTACATCCGCAGGGCTTCCGCGGCGCGTGCCGCGGGCTAATCTCGTCCCCGGGTCGGTCGGCGAACCGGCAGCGGACCCGAGCGGTGGCGAGGGGCCCTCCCGCTCGGCAGACGACGTCCGTAACAGGCTGGCCAGTTTCCAGCGGGGCGTGCGCGAAGCGCGTGCTTCCGCACCTAAGACCGAGGAGCCACAGGACGGATGAGAACCCCGCATGAACGGCATATCGTGCTAGTGAGCAAGCGACGGCAACGCGGAGCCCGGGAAACCGGGCGGCTAGGAGGACACGAGTGAGCACGCCGGGTCGTCCGACGCAGGACCTGGGCTGGCTGATCACCAACTTCGTTGAGCGGGTCCCCGATGTCGCTCACGCGGTCG
>JBEKCN010000454.1:0-4548 GCA_050014855.1 Streptosporangiaceae bacterium
GAACCGCTCTACGAACAGGCCAGGGCACATCCGCTCCTCACCGCGTAGACCCCCGCGGCCAAGCTCCCTTTGCGGAAAGAAAGCGGCGGTTGAGTAATTTGCACCTCGACTGTGCGTCATCTTAACCCACTATGTCCCCGACGAACTGGTGTAAACGACCGCTCATGCCGAAATTGAGTGCGTTGGCTCCTCGCATACTTATGCGCTGGCCTGAGTGTGACGAACAGGCGTAGCGATCTTCAGTGCGGCCTTTCGCCGATCTTGGGGCGCGCAGAAGCAGCTGGGACCGCTTCGTCTCCCGGTGCCAGCAAGCGCTGGGTGAACTGGCGGAAGGACGGCCGGAGCCATTTAAGGCGATTTGGTCTCATTCCGATGACGTAGTGATCATCGGCGCTTTCGGCGGTTATGAGCGCGGCTGGCAGGAGGCCAGCGCCCGGCTTGACTGGGCCGCCAAGACCGTCAAGGCCACGGCTCGAGTTGCGGAGAACGTCGTGACGGTCGCCGGAGATGACGTGGGCTACACCGTCGACCTGGAGCACATGACTCGTCACGCCGGTGATCACCCGCAGCCTCGGACACTACGCTGTACCCAGGTCTACCGCCGTGAGGGCGGCGAATGGAAGGTAGTGCTGCGAAAGTCGAGAGTAACGTGGAGATTGGACAATACCTGGGCTCAGTCGCGCTCATGCATGACAGGGGATCGGACCAATCATGTCCAAACGTTTTGCCTACGCTATTGACAAGCGATATTTGCCGTTGTTGGTGCCCTTCGGGCTGCGAGGTTCAAAAGACGGCGTAATGCTCACGGACGAAGGCTCCCTTTCGGCGACTTTCGGTTTCTTCAAGATCAAGACGCCGCTGGCAAATGTCACTGAGGCGCACATCACCCGGAACTACCGCTGGTGGACCGCGTTCGGTGTTCGTGGATCCATGGTCGACGACGGCTTGAGCTTTGGAACGAACCACAACGCGGGGGTGTGCATCCATTTCGCGGAGAAGGTGCCATCACCGCTCCGCCGAAGTGGCCACTCGGCGCTCACCGTGACCGTGGCGGACCTCGAAGGGTTGACCAACGCCCTGGCGGCCGGGCACGGCGAAGCATCCAGTGCCTTCCCGTCCTGAGCCGCACGGGCCGACGACCCGGCGCATCACCGGCGTCATCGACGGTCTCCTGGAGCACTCACCCGCCGAGCATGTGCGTCGCCCCTCAGTGCCCGCCGAATCTCCTACCCTCGGGTTCACTCATCTGCAGCTCGAAGCCCTTCTCACCGCAGCCCGCCAGTCCCCTGATCCGTGCGACTTCGCTCTCGTGGCCATGCTCGGGCTGCTCGGCCTGCGGATCTTCGAAGCCACCGGCGCGAACATTGCTGACCTTGGCGAAGAACACGGCCACCGGGTCCTGCGCGTATGCGGAAAAGGCACCAAAGTCGTCCTCGCCCCGCTGCCACCAGCCGTCGGCCAGGCCATCGACCGGGCGACTGGCGGCCGTCCCGGCGGGCCGATTCTGCTCAACAGGCGCGGCGCCCGGACGATGATGCATCCAGTTCCGTTGCAGCAGATGCCTGCATGATGCAGCAGGGACAACCGAAAAGCGCAGCAGCGAGGACAGATGCCACAACCGTCCGTTCGTCGAGCTAGCCCTATTCGCAGGGTTCGAATAATGCTCTCTACCAGTTTCGATGCTGGCGTGGACTTTGCGGGACGTCCAGATAGCCGCCCGCCACGCCGACCCGAGAACACCAATGCGTTACGACCGGGCCCGCAAAAACCTAGACCGCCACCCCCACTACATATTGGCCGCCTACATGGCCTCCGGCACCTGAACCAGACCGCGTCTCCTGTGGCCCAGGCCCCAGGAGACGCCCGGCACTGCCGACGTGCGCGCGCCCGCACGGCTCGTGACTCGCGTATGCGCGATGAATTTCGCGGTCGTCGCGCGTCGTCTCTGCAGACGCTGTTAGCCAGGATGTCCGCTGGACAACGAAAGGATGCCCCCATGGAGATCACGAATTTGGGTCAGGCGGACGGGCTGCCGCCCGTAGATTGGGCCGCGGTTGCTGAGAAGCTCGATGCGGGGTCGGCGCCAGCCCCGGACGCGGTGAATTCCCGCACGACCTGGCTGTCCACCATCAACCAGGACGGTAGCCCGCATGTGACGGCGGTCGGTGCCCTGTGGCTAGACGGCACGTTCTGGTTCCAGACGGGGGCCAGCACCAGGAAGGGGCGCAATGTCGCGCGCGATCCGCGGTGTTCGATCGCGGTGTCGGCCCGCGACGCGGACGTCGTAGTCGAGGGTGACGCAGTGCGAGTGACCGAGCCGGGCGCACTGGGGCGCATCGCGAAGGCGTGGGCGGACCAGGGCTGGCCAGCCGAACCCGACGACAGCGGACTGGGCATCACTGCCCCGTTCAACGCCCCGTCGCAAGGATCACCGCCATGGAACGTGTATCGCATTGAGCCACGCTCCGCGATCGTGACCTTGACGACGGAGCCGGGCGGCCTGACTCGCTTCCGGTTCTGACGCTGCTGATCGGCTGCGTCGCACTCATCTGCCGTCAGGCGTGCGTTCGATTCTCCAGTGCTGCAGCTGGAAGAGCGGCCTATTCTGGCCTGGTGCTGGATCTGAGGAGCCTCGACCTTGAGGAGATCGGTAATGCGCTGGCCGACCAGACCGGCTACGAGCACCGGTGGCTGATCAACCCGCGGACCGGACAGATCGCGTTCTGGACGGCTGACACCGGCATCGACGGCCAGACGCCCGTCGATCTCGATGACCCGGACCTGGTCGGCATCGATCCGCTGCCATCTACCCCGGCACAGCCCAAGTCGAGTACGCGCTCAGTGCCTGAGCCCTCGCTACAACGAGCCGCACCCATCGGAGATCCCATCTCATAACGGCATCGGCTCGACCCCTGAGCTAAGCCGCTTCGCCTGTGTGGCGAGGTACCGGCGTTCCGGTGTACTGGTGGACAGCCGGGCCGCCTGCGCATAGGCCTTCGCCGCCTCGGCCGGCTCGCCGGCCAGCTCCAGCAAGTGCGCCCGGGCGGCGAACAGCCGGTGGTGCTTCGCCATCCGCTTGTCCTGCTGGAGCGTGTCCAGCAGGTCGAGGCCTGCCCGCGGGCCGTGCACCAGGCCGGCCGCGACGGCCCGGTTGAGCGTGGTGAACGGGCTCGGCGCGGCGAGTTCCAGCAGGTCATAGAGCCCGAGGATCTGCGGCCAGTCGGTGTCGTCCATCGTCTCGGCCTCGTCATACACGGCGGCGATCGCCGCCTGCAGCTGATACGGGCCGGTGCTGCCCTGGGCGAGGGTGGCGGTAATCAGTGCGGTGCCCTCATCGATCTTGGCCCGGTCCCAGCGGGAGCGGTCCTGCTCGGCGAGTGGGACCAGGCTTACACCGTCCTGCGCGGTGCGTGCGGGCCGGCGCGCGTCGGTGAGCAGCATAAGCGCGAGCAGGCCGGCTACCTCTGGCTCGTCTGGCAGCAGGCGGCGCAGCCAGCGGTTGAGGCGGATGGCCTCGTCGGAGAGCGCGGGCACGGTGACGGCGTCACCATTGGACGGGGTGTAGCCCTCGCTGAAGCTGAGGTACAGCACGTGCAGCACGGGCGCGAGCCGGTCACGGACGCCTGTCGGCAGCGCGAGGTCCTCCTGGTGCAGAGCCTGCTTGGCGCGGCTGATTCTCTGCGCCATCGTGGCCTCCGGCACCCCGAACGCCGCGGCGATCTGCGCCGTGGACAGGCCGCCGATCGCGCGCAGCGTGAGCGCGATCTGGCTCGGCGTGCTGATCGCCGGGTGGCAGCAGCCGAACAGCAGGATGAGCGAGTCGTCTGTGCTCGGCGGCGCGTCCGCGTCCGGTGCCGCGGCGAGCAGCTCGGATTGCGGTGCAGCGACACCGATCCGTTCCTCGCGCTGGCGGCGTGACTGCTCGCTGCGCACCTGGTCGAGCAGCTTGCGGGTCGCGACGGTGACCAGCCAGCCGCGGGGGTTGCCCGGCTGGCCGTCGGCCGGCCACTGCACCGCGGCGGCGAGCAGGGCTTCCTGGGTAGCATCCTCGCACAGGTAGAACTGGCCGTATCCGTACCGGCGGAGCAGCGCGGCGAGGACCTGCGGCGCGAGCTCGCGCAGCAGGTCCTCGGTTGTGCTTGGGCTGGTCAAAAATCGGATTTCGACTCGTGCGGCACCGGCCAGAGCTCGACCGGCTCCTGGTCCGCGAATGGCATGTCTGCGGCGATCTCCAGCGCGCGCTCCTCGCTCTCCACGTCGAGCAGGTAGAAGCTGGCGATGTATTCCTTGGTTTCCTGGTACGGCCCGTCGGTGACGGCCGGCAGCCCGGTGGCCTGATCGCGCCGCACCAGCTTGGCCTGCGCCCGTGTGCCCAGCCCGTAGGCACCGAGCAGCTCGCCGGTGCCGGCGTACTTCTTGTTGAACGCGTCCTGCTTCGCGATCGCCTCCGGCCAGGCCTCGGCCGGGAACGATGCCCACTTCTCCTCGTTCCCGTAGATCAGCATCAGGTACTTCATCTCGGTATCCCTCCATGCGGGTTCACGTGGT
>JBEKCN010000455.1:0-4540 GCA_050014855.1 Streptosporangiaceae bacterium
GCCAGCGAACTCGTGGTCAAGGCGACGCTGGCCAAACAGCGGATCACCGAGGTCCCGACCACGCTGGCCAAGGACGGCCGGAGCCGGCCGCCGCATCTGCACACCTGGCGGGACGGGTGGCGTCACCTGCGTTTCCTGCTTCTGTTCAGCCCGCGCTGGCTGTTCTTCGTGCCTGGCCTGGTGGTCTTCGTCCTGGGCATCGTGATCGGGGCGGCCGTCATCCCCCGGCCGTTCGACATCGGCTCGGTGTCCTTCGACGTCGACACCCTCGTCGTCGCGTCCGCCATGGTCGTCATCGGCTTCCAGTCGGTGCTCTTCGCGCTGTTCACTCAGGTGTACGCCAGCGCCGAGGGCTTCCTGCCGGAGGACAAGCGGGTCCGGCACATTCTGAAAACGCTGAGCCTGGAACGCGGCCTGCTGGCTGGCGGCGGGCTGGGCGCAGCCGGGATCGTCGGCCTGGTCTTCTCGTTCGTCTACTGGAACAGCGCCCGCTTCGGTGCGCTCAACTATGACCACGCGCTGCGGCTCGTCGTTCCGTCGGTGACCGCCTTGATCGTCAGCTGCCAAATCATCCTGGGCACCTTCTTCCTCAGCATCCTGGGCATCCGCCGTACCCGGCATCCGGCCATGGGGGCGCTGGAGACGGACGAGGAAGGCCGGGAGGCCGCTCCGGGCCGGGTGAGCCGTACCCGGCCGGACGGAGCCGTCGGCACGGTGGGTGTAGACGCCGGCGCGCCCGCGACGGCGATGGCCGCTTACCCGCCTGCCCGCGACGGCAGCCCGGCGAACAGCAGCTCCGCAAACGGCAACTCCGCGAACAGCGGCGCCGCGACGAAGCCGCAGGAAGCTGGAGCCGACGGGCCCGCGGCCGCCGGCGTGCCCGCCGAATCCGGCCGCGATGCACACGCGGCCAGTGCCGACGGGACGTAAATTCGCGCCTAGCAGCCAGCCGGTGGCCCTAGGCTTGAAACCATGTCCTCGCCAACTCAGCCAGGCCGGCACATTCTCGCCGCGCCGGCTTGGCCGTACGCCAACGGCCCCCGTCACATCGGGCACGTCTCCGGTTTCGGGCTGCCCTGCGACATGTTCAGCCGCTACCAGCGGATGGCGGGGAACAAGGTGCTGATGGTGAGCGGCACCGACGAGCACGGCACCCCGATCCAGGTGCAGGCGGACGCGGAAGGCGTGACGGCCCGCGAGCTCGCGGACCGCTACAACCGCGTCATCGCTGAGGACCTGAGCGCTCTCGGCATGTCCTACAACCTGTTCACCCGGACGACGACGCGTAACCACTACGCGATCACGCAGGACATCTTCCTGGGCCTGTTGAAGAACGGCTACCTCTTCCCGCGGACCACCCTGGGCGCGATCTCACCGTCGACCGGGCGGACGCTGCCGGACCGCTACATCGAGGGCACCTGCCCGATCTGCGGGTACGAAAGCGCCCGCGGCGACCAGTGCGACAATTGCGGCAACCAGCTGGACCCGGTGGACCTGATCCAGCCGCGGTCCAGGATCAACGGAGAGGCGCCGGAGTTCGTCGAAGAGGAGCACTTCTTCTTCGACCTGCCGGCCTTCGCCGACGTGCTCGGCACCTGGCTGCAGAGCAAGGGCGGCCAGTGGCGGCCGAACGTGCTCAAGTTCTCCCTCAACCTGCTCGACGACCTCCAGCCCCGCGCGATCACCCGGGACCTGGACTGGGGGGTGCCGGTACCACTGGACGGCTGGCGTGACCGGCCGGACAAGAGGATCTACGTCTGGTTCGACGCGGTCATCGGCTATCTGTCGGCGTCGGTGGAGTGGGCGAAGCGCTCGGGCGACCCCGACGCCTGGCGCGCCTGGTGGCAGTCCCCGGACGCCGAGTCCTACTACTTCATGGGCAAGGACAACATCGTCTTCCACTCCGAGATCTGGCCGGCCATGCTGCTCGGCTACGCAGGACTGGGGGACAAGGGCGGGACGCCGGGCCCGCTCGGCCAGCTCAACCTGCCGTCGGAGATTGTTTCCAGCGAATATCTGACGATGGAAGGCCGGAAGTTCTCCTCCTCCCGCAACGTGGTCATCTACGTCCGCGACTTCCTGGAGCGCTACGACGTGGACGCGCTCCGCTACTACGTCGCGGTCGCCGGCCCGGAGAATCAGGACACCGACTTCACCTGGAGCGAGTTCGTCCGCCGCAACAACGACGAGCTGGTGGCCACCTGGGGCAACCTGGTCAACCGGGCCGTCTCGTTCGCCGCCCGCAACGTCGGCTCGATCCCGGCCGCCGGCGAGCTGACGGCGGCCGACACCGAGCTGCTGGAGCACTCCCGGCAGGCCTTCACCGCGGTCGGCGATCAGCTGGCCCGGTCCCGGTTCAAGCTGGCGATCGGGGAGGCCATGCGGACGGTGGCCGAGGCCAACAAATACTTCTCCGAGCAGGCGCCGTGGCAGCTACGGAACTCCGACCCGGACCGGATGCGGACGATCCTGCACGTGGCGCTCCAGGCGGTAGACGACGCCAAGACGCTGCTGACGCCGTTCCTGCCCAATTCGTCGCAGCGGGTCTTCGAAATGCTCGGCGGCTCCGGTGAATGGTCCGGTATGCCCGAGATCCGGGAGGTGGAAGAGGAGGGAGCCCCCTCCTACCCGGTGATCACCGGCCAGTACGACACGGCCGTGCGCTGGGCGTCCCGGCCGATTGCGCCGGGTACGCCGCTGGCCACGCCCACCCCCCTGTTCACCAAGCTCGACAAGTCCGTGGCGGACGAGGAAGTGGCCCGCCTCCGCAAGGAGTCAGGCACCTGATGAGCGCCCCTGCCCTCTTCGACAGCCATACGCACCTGGACATCATGGGCCTGCCGGTCCCGCAGGTGCTGGCCGCCGCCCGGGAGGCCGGGGTTGGGCGGGTCATCACGGTCGGCATCGACGTGGAGTCGTCCCGCTGGTCGGCGCGGTGCGCGGCCGAGTACGACAGTGTGTTCGCCGCGGTCGCGATCCACCCGAACGACACGGCCGCGGCGGCCGGAGCCACCGGTCCGGGCGGCGGCCCAGGTACCAGCGCGGCCGGGCGCGACATGGCGTCGGCGGATGCGGTGCTGGCCGAGATCGAGACGCTGGCCGGGCTGCCGCAGGTGCGTGCGGTGGGGGAGACGGGACTTGACTACTACCGGGATTACTCCGACCCGGGGCTGCAGCGCGAGTGGTTCCGGGCGCACATCGACATCGCGAAGCGGACCGGCAAGGCGCTGATGATCCACGACCGGGACGCCCATGAGGACGTGCTGCGCATCCTTACCGAGCAGGGCGCCCCGGACAAGGTGGTCTTCCACTGCTTTTCCGGTGACGAGCAGATGGCCAAGCGCTGCGCGGACCAGGGCTACGTGATGAGCTTCGCGGGCAACCTCACCTTCGCCAGCGCACAGAATCTGCGCGACGCGGCCGCGGTGGCCCCGGCGGACCTGCTGCTGGTGGAGACGGACGCGCCGTTCCTGACCCCGGTGCCGTTCCGCGGCAAGCCGAACTCGCCCGCCCTCGCCGCCTACACCGTCCGCCGCCTGGCCGAGGTGAAGAACATGGATCTGGCTGAGCTGTGCGCACAAATCATGGCGACCGGGGAACGTATCTTCGGCCCATGGTGACGGCCCGAAGGGTGATGGCGCCGCGGTGACACACGCGGACCAGGCAGGGGAGCCGGACGGCCCGGCTCTGCTCGGGCCGGCCCAGATCAGGCAGCTGGCCGCGCGGCTCGGGGTACGGCCGACCAAGCGGCTCGGGCAGAACTTCGTCATCGATCACGGCACGGTGCGCCGCATCGTGGCCTTGGCCGGCCTGCGGCCCGGCGAGGTGGTTCTCGAAGTGGGTCCGGGCTTCGGCTCGCTGACGCTGCCCTTGCTCGGCGCGGCACGGCGGGTCATCGCCGTGGAGATGGATCCGGTGCTCGCCGCGGCTCTGCCCGGTACCGTCGCGGAGCACGCCCCGGCGCTGGCCGCCCGGCTCGAGGTGGTCACGGCGGATGCGGCCCGAATCCGGGAGCTACCCGGAGAGCCTCCTACCGTACTGGTGGCCAACCTGCCCTACAACGCGACCGTTCCTGTGCTGCTCAACGTGCTGGCCCGGCTGCAGTCGCTCCGCGCTGGCCTGGTCATGGTGCAGGCCGAGGTGGGGGCACGAATGTGCGCCCCGCCGGGCAGCCGGGAGTACGGCGTGTCCTCAGCCAAGCTGGCCTGGTTCGCGCAGATGCGCCCCGCCGGCCCGGTAGCACGCACGGTGTTCTGGCCGGTGCCCGGGGTTGACTCATGCCTGGTCTCGTTCACCCGCACCGACCCACCGCCCACCTCGGCGTCCCGCGAGCAGGTGTTCGCGGTCATCGACGCCGCATTCGGCCAGCGCCGCAAGACACTCCGCGCGGCACTGGCTTCCTGGGCCGGCTCGCCGCAGGAAGCCGAACGCCTGGTCCGGGCCGCTGGTCTCGACCCAGGCGCGCGCGGCGAGGCCCTCAGCATCGCCGAGTTCGCCCAAATAGCCGAAGTGGCGGTGCCCAGCCGGGCCAAAGGCCCGG
>JBEKCN010000456.1:0-4536 GCA_050014855.1 Streptosporangiaceae bacterium
GTGTGTTAGCTCTGAGATATGGATACCGGGCAACAGCGGCTATTGCGGACCATGCCGCTGCACGCGATCACCTCGGCCTATGGCGAAGCGGGGCTGCGGGATCGGTTCGCGGCGGAGATCGCCGCCTTCCCGGACGCGGAGCGGCAGCACCTGGGGCAGGCCCTGGAGCTCGCGTCGGCACTGCACGCCGGCGACCGGAGGCAGCGGGAGCCCTACCTGAACCACCTGCTGCGCGTAGCGATCAGGATCCTCTCGCACTACGAGGTGCACGACGCCGACGTCGCGACGGCCGCGCTGCTGCACGATGCGGTGGAGGATCACGCCGCGGAGCTCGCTCCCGGTGGCGACCAGGAGGCCGCGTTCGCGGTGCTGGCCGACCGGTTCGGGCCGCGGGTGGCCGAGCTGGTCCGGGCCGTGACCAACCCCGTCTGGCAGCCCGGCCGCGACAAGAACGAGCAGTACCGGGAACACGTCGCGGACAGCCTGGAGCGCTCCCCCTGGGGGCGGGTCATCAAGGCGTCCGACTTCGCCGACAACGGCGTGGGCCTTATCCACACCACCGGGCCGCAGACGGAAAAGCTGGCCGGCAAGTACGCGCCGCTCATCCCGGTGCTCCGGGACCTGATGACCCGGCCCGATACGCCGCTGACCCCCGCGGCCCGGCAGCGCATCCTGGACCAGCTGAGCCGGGCCAGGGAGCGCTTTTCGGCCCTCCTGCCCCCCAGTTAGGCACTGGTCACAGAGTAAGTTTCCGGACCTCCTGCCCCCCCAGTTAGGCACTGGTCACGGAGTGATTTTTCGGACCTCCTGCCTCCCGGTTGGGCACCAGTCACAGGGTAAGTTGCCAGTTAAGCGCCCCGGTGCCGGCCTGCGGCCGGCCGTCCGGGCGAGCCCGGGAATCGTATGGCGCAGAGGGAGCTGGTGGGTGTGAGCATTCTGGGAACCCGGGTCGTGCGGACCGAAGACCCCGGATTCCTGACCCGCGGCGCGGTCTACACCGACGACGTGGAGGACGAGCGGCTGACCGGCGCGTGCCACGTCTTCTTCGTCCGGTCCCCCGTCGCGCACGCGCGGATCAACTCGATCGACGCCAGCGCGGCGCGAGAGGCCCCCGGCGTGATCGCCGTGCTCACCGGCGCCGACATCGCCGACCTGCCGGCGCTGCCGCCCATGATGCCCGGCCTGCTCAACGACCGGATGAATCAGCCGCTGCTGGCCAGCGACGTGGTCCGCTTCGTCGGCGAGCCAGTCGCCGTGGTCGTCACCGAGGACTCCTACCAGGGTGAGGACGCCACCGAGCTGGTGGACATCGACTACGACGTGCTGCCAGCAGTGGTCGACATGGCCGATGCCCGCAGCGGCACGCGGGGGCTGCTGTTCCCCGAGGCCGGCACCAACGTGGCGGCCACGTTCGGCGACCCCGCCAGCTTCGACGCCGGCCTGTTCGACGGCTGCGAGGCGGTAGTCAGCCGCACGATCGAGAACCAGCGGGTCGCCCCGGCCCCCATGGAGACCCGCGCGGCCGCAGCCGTCTGGGGCGGCGACGACCGGCTGACCGCGTGGATTCCTAACCAGGGCGCGCAGGGTACCCGCGCGGCCCTGGCCGCCATGCTCGGCATAGGCCAGGAAAAGGTCCGGATCATCACCCCGGACGTGGGCGGCGCGTTCGGCGCGAAGTTCGGCGCCGACCCCGAGCACGGTCTGGTCTGCTGGGTGGCCCGGCGGCTCGGCCGTCCCGCGCGCTGGGCCGAGACGCGGAACGAGAACCTCGTCGCGATGACGCACGGGCGGGCCCAGCGCCAGACGGTGACCATCGGGGGCCGCCGGGACGGGACCGTGACCGCCTACCGCCTCGAGATCCTGCAGGACTGCGGCGCCTACCCGAAGATCGGCTCCATCCTGCCGTCCCTTACGGTGCTGATGACGCCGGGGCCGTACGCGTTCGGAAAGGCCGAGGCGGCGGGCGTCTCGGTGGTCACGAACACCACGCCCACCGGGGCCTACCGGGGCGCCGGACGGCCGGAGGCCACGGCGGCGGTAGAACGGGCCATCGACCTGTTCGCCGCCGAGATCGGCATGGATCCGGCCGAGGTCCGGCGCAAGAACCTGCTCCCGGCGTTCACTGAGCCGCACACCACGGCATTCGGCGCGGTGTACGACAGCGGCGACTACACGGCCGCCCTGGAGGTGGCACTGGACGCGGCCGGTTACAACGAGCTGCGGGGAGAGCAGGCCAAGCGCCGCGAATCCGGGGACGCGGTTCAGCTCGGCATCGGCCTGGCCTGCTACGTGGAGATCACCGGGGCCGGCGCGGAGGCTGGCAACCCGAAGGAGAACGGCACGGTGGAGGTGCATCCCGACGGGACCGCCACCATCCTGACCGGGACCTCCCCGCACGGCCAGGGCCACTCCACCGTATGGGCCATGCTGGCCAGTGACGAGCTCGGCATCCCGATCGACAAGATCACCGTGCAGTGGGGCGACACCGACCTGATCCCCGAGGGCGGCGGCACCGGCGGCTCCCGGAGCCTGCAGCAGGGCGGCGCGGCCGTCCGGCAGGCATCCCTGGAGCTGATCGAGGTGGCCCGGGAGCGCGCCGCCGGCCAGCTGGAGGTCGGCCCCGCCGACCTGGTCTTCGACACCGCCCGCAGCGAGTTCACCGTGGCCGGTGACCCGGACGCGTCGGTGCCGCTGGCCCGGCTCGCCGAGACCGAACGCCTCATGGTGCGGTCCGTATTCAGCGCTCCCGGACCGACCTTCCCGTTCGGCGCGCACCTGGCCGTTGTCGAGGTGGATACCGAGACCGGGAAGGTCGGCCTGCGCCGGGTGGTGACCGTCGACGATGCCGGGACCGTGGTCAACCCGCTGCTGGCCGAGGGCCAGCGGCACGGCGGCATCGCGCAGGGCGCGGCGCAGGCATTCCTGGAGGAGGTGGTCTACGACGCGGACGGCAACCCGCTGACCGCGACGTTCGCCGACTACCCATTCCTGTCGGCGACTGAGGTCCCCAGCTTCGAGCTGGCCGACATGGCCACCCCCACCACCTACAACCCGCTCGGGGCCAAGGGCATCGGGGAGGCCGGCACGATCGGCGCGACCCCGGCCGTGCAGAACGCGGTGATCGACGCGGTGAGCCATCTCGGCGTCCGGCACATCGACATGCCCACCTCCCCGCAGCGGGTATGGCGGGCGCTCAGCGAATCGAGGGACGCGTAGTTGAAGGTCCGGCTCACGGTCAACGGGCAAGAACGGTCCGACGACGTGGAACCCCGGCTGCTGCTCATCCATTACCTGCGGCAGAACCTGGGACTGCGGGCCGCGAACGTCGGCTGTGACACGACATCCTGCGGCGCCTGCACCGTGCTGCTGGACGGGCAGTCGGTGAAGTCCTGCACGATGCTCACCCTGCAGGCCGCCGGGCAGGAGGTCACCACCGCCGAGGGCCTCGCAGCCGCGGGCGGCATGCACCCGGTCCAGCGGGCGTTCCGGGCCGAGCATGGGCTGCAGTGCGGCTTCTGCACCCCGGGCATGGTCATGGCGGCCACCGGCCTGCTGACCGAGAACCCGCATCCCACCGAGGAAGAGGTCCGGGAAGGGCTGGAAGGCAACTTCTGCCGCTGTACCGGCTACCACAACATCGTCCGGGCCGTGCTGGCCGCCGCCGACGCGATGAGCCCCGGCCGGGCCGCCGCCGGCCCCGCCACCCCCACGGAGTCAGCCCAGTGATCCCCGCACCGTTCGAGTACGTGGCGGCCGAGTCCGCCTCGCACGCCCTGGAGCTGCTGGCCACCCACGGAGACGACGCCAAGCTGCTGGCCGGCGGGCACTCGCTGCTGCCGATGATGAAGCTGCGGCTCGCCGTCCCTTCGGTGCTGATCGACATCGGGCCGGTCACCGAGCTGGCCGGCATCCGGGCCGACGGTGATGATCTGGTCATCGGCGCCACCACCCGGCACGCCGAGGTCGCCGCGTCCGAGCTGATCCGGGCCGAGGCCCCGCTGCTGGCCTATTCGGCGGCGCAGGTCGGCGACCCGCAGATCCGGCACCGCGGCACCATCGGCGGCTCGCTCGCGCACGCCGACCCGGCCGCGGACCTGCCGATGGCACTGACCGCGCTGGGCGGCTCGGTGGAGCTCGCCGGCCCGGGCGGGACCAGGAGGGTGATCGCCGACGACTTCTTCGTGGGCTACTTCGAGACCGGCTTGGAGCCCGACGAGCTGCTCACCGCGGTGCGCGTGCCGCGCCGCCCGGGCGCCGGCTGGGGCTACCAGAAGTTCGTCCGGCGGGCCAACGACTGGGCCATCGTCGGGGCCGCAACGGTGGCCGGCCGGATCGCGCTGGCCAACATGGGGGCGGTCCCCGTCCGTGCCCGGGCCGCGGAGGAGGCGCTGGCCGGCGGGGCCAGCCCGGCAGATGCCGCCGAGCTGGCGGCCGACGGCACCGAGCCCGGTGAGGACATCCACGCCGACCGTGCCTTCCGCCAGCACCTGGCGCGGGTCCTGACCCGGCGCGCGCTGGAGCACCGGGCGGACTAGG
>JBEKCN010000457.1:0-4534 GCA_050014855.1 Streptosporangiaceae bacterium
CATCGACGCGGCATTTGCCCATGGCCCTGCCCTCACCCGTACCTCGGCCCTGCGCAAGCGGGACTATCTTGAGCGGGTTGTCCGTGGCGGCTACCCAGAGGCGGTTCGGCGATCCGCGCGCCGGCGCGCAGCCTTCTTCGACTCATACCTGACCAACCTCATCGAACGCGATGTTAAAGAGGTCGCCGCGATTGAGCGGCGCGGCGACCTTCGCCGGTTGCTGGCTCTGCTGGCTGGGCGCTCCGGCGGTCTCCTCGTTCCGGCCACGCTCGCAGCGGAATCCGGCATCCCCCGGACAACCTTGAACCGGTATCTCGAACTGCTGACGGCAGTCTTCCTTATCAAGCAGATCCCCGCGTGGTCTGCGGGCCAGACCCAGCGAGCCATCGGCACGCCCAAGCTTGCCTTCGTCGACGTAGGCATCGCCGCTCACCTGCTCGGCCAGGATGCGACCCGACTCGGCGAACCGGACGGAGCCGCGGGGGCAATGATCGAGACCTTCGTGCTGATGGAACTGGCTCGTCAGCTCACCTGGTGTTCCGAGCGTGCCCGCCTCCACCATTACCGCACCAAGGACCGCGTCGAGGTCGATGCAGTCCTGGAAACCCCCGACGGCCGCGTAATCGCCATCGAGGTGAAAGCAGGTGCCACGGTTCGCGGTGAGGATCTCGCCGGTCTACGCCACCTCACCCAGCGACTTGGCCCCCGCCTGCTGGCCGGATACGTGCTCTACACCGGGCAGCAGACCCTTCCCTTCGGGGACCGTCTCCGGGCTCTGCCCATTGACGTGCTCTGGCATGCCGCACCTTGATTCCACTCGCGCTATGTCCGGGCCAGGACGCCTTGGCGTACGGATCGCCGGGCCTGTTCGTGAATGTAACCAACATCGACTTTGGCCCGCTGTTCAGTCTCGTAGGGCCACAGGGCATCGGCCAGTCAAGTCACCCGCTTATCGTGACTCACCGAGCGCGAACTCCGCGGCCAGTGCGACCGGGACCATGTACATAAGTTGCGAGTCCCCCCTCGGACACAGAAATCGGTGCGACTTCAGCGCGGGCCGTCGCTGGCTGGGGAAGGCTGGTACTACCGCGCCGGGTAGCGTTCGCGGCGAACGGTTGCTTTCCGGCCCTTGATGCTCGTCCCCCGGAGCGCCCTGACCACATCGTCGGCGGCTGACTCGGGAACCTCTACGAGGGAGAAACGATCGGCGATCTCGATCGCACCGATATCCCTGCCGGAGAGGTACGACTCGCCGGTGATAGCGCCCACAAGATCCTGCGGCCGGACTCCGCCGGAACGGCCGGTGCCCACGAACAGGCGTGTCGTGCCCGCAGTCGCGCGGCGACCACGCCGCGGGTCACGGCCGGTGGCCTGCCACTGGTCACGTGGTTTGGCCTTTCGACCGTGGCGGCGGTCGTCCGCCGACGGCATTTCGACGGCAGGGATCTCTTCTTCCTCGCGAGGTGTTCCGCTCGCCTCATGGGCCAGCTTGACCGCGGCGAGCGCCACCTCGAAGAGGTCGAACTCCGCACCGAGCGGCCCGACAACAGCCCGGAAGGCATTAAGGTCGCCGTCGTCTTTGAGCAGGCTCTCGCGGAGCTCGGTGCGCATCAGCTCCAAGCGCATGGCCCGCAGCTTGGCGACGGTCGGCAGCTTCTCGATCGTGATCGGCCGCTTGGTCACCCGTTCGATGGTCTTGAGCATCCTCTGCTCGCGCGGCTCGGTCAGGGTGATGGCGGTGCCTTCGCGGCCGGCCCGGCCAACGCGCCCGATGCGGTGCACGTACGAATCCGGCGCGCTGGGCACGTCGTAATTCACCACGTGTGTGAGCTGGTCGATGTCGAGACCGCGGGCGGCCACGTCGGTGGCCACGAGAAGGTCGATGGCCCGGCTGCGCAGCCGGGCCATGACCCGGTCGCGCTGCTTCTGGTCCATTCCGCCGTGCAGCGCCTCAGCACGATAGCCACGGCCGTTCAGGGACTCGGTGAGCTGGTCCACCTCGTCCCTGGTGCGGCAGAAGACGATCGTGGCCGCTGGCCTCTCCAGGTCAAGCACGCGACCGAGAGCGGCGGCCTTGTGCCCGCGCGGCACGAGGTAGGCCGTTTGCCGCACCAGCAATCCGTCGGCTGACGCCGACACCTGGCGACCGAGTTCGGCCCGCACCGGGTCGCGCAGGTGGCGGCGCACCATGCCGTCGATCCGCGGCGGCATCGTCGCCGAGAACAGCGCGGTCTGCCGCTCCCCGGGGGTGCTGGCGAGGATCGCCTCGATTTCCTCGGCGAAACCCATGTCGAGCATCTCGTCCGCTTCGTCGAGGACGAGGATCTCCAGGCCGCTCAGCTTCAGCGTTCCCCGGTTGATGTGGTCGAGCGCACGCCCTGGCGTCGCCACCACGACGTCGACGCCACGCTTGAGCGCCCCCAGCTGCCGGCCGATCGGCTCGCCGCCGTAAACCGGCAGAACACGCGCACCCATGTCGCGCCCGTAGCTGCGCGTCGCCTCGCAGACCTGCACCGCGAGCTCGCGCGTCGGGACGAGGACCAAGGCGAGCGGCTCGGCCCGCTCGCCTTCCAGGAGTATCCGCTGGAGGACGGGAAGCGCGAAGGCGGCCGTCTTCCCCGTCCCGGTCGCGGCCTGCCCGACCAGGTCACGGCCCTCAAGCAGCGGTGGGATGGCGGCAAGCTGTATCGGTGTCGGCTCCTCATAACCGAGGCCCGAGAGCACGTGGCACAGTTCCGGGGCCAGCGTCAGGTCGGCGAAACCGCTCGCACCCCCGCCGTTGTTCTCGATCATGTACAACCACCTTGCTCCGCAAACACCTTCGGCTCCCCACTGGTTTCTGCCCCCGGCCACGTTATGGCAGCACTGCGTGGCCGAGGGCTCATTAAGCGCGGCGGTTACTTCCCCGCCACCCGCCACGTCGCGGCGAAGGCGCTGACAGCGAGATCGGCTAACTGCTGTTCATTGAGCAGGCTTGGCCTGCCCTGGCTCAGGCGACGTGCCCGCAACATCGTTCTCTGCGGCCGTGCCGATGGCACGAACACACACGACAACTGCCACCGCACCGTAGAGCCGACCCGGCGCCCTGTTCATTCCCCGCAGCGCGCTTGGCTGCGGTGCGGCCAGAGACACAACTACCTGACGACTCCTGCACCGGGCATCGGCCCACTACAGTAGACGGACATCTTGCCGCTCTCTGGCGGGCGGCCCGAGGCAAGGAAACGATCATGTGCTCCATGCCGGAGATGATGTGACACCCTCCGTTACTCCAGCGCCCCGGCCTTCCCATCACTCCGGCTCTGGCTAAGTGGCGAACGCCAAAGCGCGCGACTTCGAAATACACGAGCCGCTGAAAGAAGCCGCCGCACGGTGGCTCGACCTTGTTCCGGCCGAACACCGCCATGAGGGCCGGGAATCGGCGAAGGATGCTCTGGAGACGCTACAGGAACACACGCGCAGCTGCCCTGATCCCCCGCTGGGGGCCTGCGGGTGGCCCATCGCCACCTGAAGGATCCGGTGCCCGCGGTCCGGATCGCGGCGCTCGTGCTCGCCTCGGAGGCGCTGTGGTGGCTCGGTCATTTCGACGATGCCCGGAGCGCCGCGCAGGCAGCGGCCGACGCTGATCCGGCCTCGGCCCAGGCGCTGTGGCGCCTCGCGGTCGCGCTGTACCGCCTGGGCCGATTCGAGGAGGCGGGCCAACGCCTCGATGACCTGCTGGAAGTGGCCAGCCGGTTCGCTCCTGGCTGGGCGCTACGAGGCCAGGTCAAGGTCTGGCTCGACGCGGGCAACCCCGAGGCGGGGCGGGCCGATTTCGCTGCGGCGGCGGCGCTGACCTCCGGTTCGGGCACCTGGGTGGTGCCGTACCGGATGACGGGTGCTGACTTCCAGGCGCAGGCCGATGCAGAGGTCAGCGTTCATGACTCCGAGACGGGCGGTTCCTCCGACAGCCCAGTGGTCGCTCCTCCTTCCGGGACTGGGCCGCAGGGCCTTGGTTAGCTTGCTATCAGGGTGATGGTGTTCCACACCTGGCGCCCCGTATAGCGGGGGTTGGACAAGATCGTGGTGACCGTGCCCAGCGCCCACCTTGTCCCGGCGCGGTGCGGGTTCCGGCCGGGGTCGGCCGCCGGCGGGCACGGCAGCCCCGCCTCGTTCAGCGCCCGCGCCGCCTTGACGGGGATCCTCGTCAAGGCGGATGCCGGCCAGCTCCCTGAGTCCATTACCGCCGAGATCTAAGCCCGCCTGAACCACCTGCTACGACGCACGCAACCGGGCGCAATGGATGATTCCTGCCGAGCCGGCAGGCGCGGACAGAGGGCGGCGCCTCAGCCGCGGGAACGCAGGCGGACGTTGGGCAGCTCGGGTGCGGGAAGCGTGTGCTCCCACACGTCCGGGAACGCGCCGTAGCGCCCTGGAGCGCCGGGCGTCAGGTCTGCGCGCTGGCGCTGCCATTCCTCGCGGAAGGCGACTACCTCCTCGTGGCTGCGGCCGATGAAGTTCCACCACATGACGATCTGCTCACCGAACGGCTTACCCC
>JBEKCN010000458.1:0-4531 GCA_050014855.1 Streptosporangiaceae bacterium
TCCAGGCCGCCTTCGGCCGCGTCCACGGTCCAGGCGTCCCCGCTGGATGCGCGCGGCCCGTAGCCCAGGCCGGACGCACCGGTCAGGGACGGAAAGTAACGGGTGTGCAGCCGTCCCCACGTCCAGCTGCCCGGCGCCCCGCCGAGCTGAGTGGCCAGGTGAGCCACCGCCGTACCGAACGCCGACCGCATCACCTGCGGCGCGCTGCGACGCGCGCCCGACGGCAGGGTGAAGGCCGCCGAGGGCGGCGCCTTACCGGACGTCCAGGCGGTGAGGTCCTCGGTCAGGCTGGTCGGCCAGGAAGACAGGGACAGGGCGGCGGGGTTCTTCCCGACCGGGACGCGGGCCGCGGTCCACCACGGCTGAAACGCCGCGGAGATGTAGTCGCCCCAGAACGTCCACCACACCGACGCGGCCGCCGAGCCGGTCGTCATCGCGTCGTTCCAGGGGGCGAGCAGGCTCATCGCGGCCCGCTCCGGCGCGGTGAGCGCGCCGGAGGCCTGGCGCAGCGCGGAGAGCAGCTCCGGGACGATCACGCCGGCCAGGTTGTCGGTCACGCTGCCCTGCAGCGCGGCGAAGCTGGCCGGGGTCATCCCGGAGTGGCCGCGCAGGTAGGAGTAGATCTCGTTGGCGCGGAAGCCGTTGTCGAAGAAGTCAGCGCTGGTACCGACGTAGTACGGGTAGGACGGGCCGACCGGCCGCTGGTTAGCGGTCGCGACGACATGCCCGGGCGGGTTGTACACCTGTGGCTCCGCCGGGTACGGGATAACACCGTCGATGTCGTCCGCGCCGGTCCCGGGCAGCGGCAGCCACGGGTCACCGTGGGCGACCTGCGGGTAGTAGCCCGCGGAGATGACGCCGATGTGGCCGCGGGCGTCGGCGTAGACGAAGTTCTGCGTGGGAGCGTGCCAGCTCGCGAGTGCGGCCTTGAACTGGCCGAAGTTGCTGGCCCCGGCCACGCCCAGCAGTGCGCTCAGGTCGGCGGAGGGCACGTTGCCCATCCAGTCGACGGCCATCGTCTGGCCGGCCTGGGTCATGATCGGCCCGTGCACGGTGAGGTATACGGTCAGCGGCACGGGCGCGCCACCCCGGACGTCGATCGTGTAGTGCACCTTCTGGGTTCGCCGCCAGGCGCCACGCCAGTAATACTGATCCGGGCGGCTGGCGCTGGTCTGCTCGGCGTAGAACAGGGCGGCCTGGCTCTGGGTGTCGGTCAGCGACCAAGCGATGTGCGCGTTGTGCCCAATGAGCACGCCGGGGACGCCGGGGACGGTGACACCGCTCGTGTCGAACCCGGGGGCGGACAGCGCCGCCTCGTACCAGATGGACGGCAGCGTCTCCGGCAGATGCGGGTCGCCGGCCAGCATCGCGCCGTTTCCGGCCACCGCTGGCCCGTTGGCGGCCCACGCGTTGCTGTCGGGCTCGCGGTGCACGAGCCCGGACGGGAGCCGGCTGATCTGGGCCAGCAGCGTGCCCGCCACCGTCGCGACCGCGGCTGACGATGCGGAACGGGCCGTGCCGGGGGCCGGCCCGGCCGGCCCGGCAGGTACGGCGGAAGGGCCTGCCCCCACCGGGCCCGGAGCCGTGCTCGCCGCGTCCGGCGCAAGCGGCGTCAGGGCCGGGTGCTGATACGGGCCGGGATCGTACGGGCTCTGGGTGTTGGCCGGGATGACCGGGAACCACGCCATCGTGCGGGCCAGGCCGAGGGACTTCTCCAGCAAGGCGTAGTCCAGAGGCGTGGTGGTGAAGTCCAGCTCCTCGGTCAGCACGCCCTGGATGACCAGCGAGTCCACCGGGGTCCACGGCGCCGGGTAGACCCGGGCCAGCGAGAACGCGGCCGGCCAGTCGCCGTCCGCACGGACCCGGGCGATGTCATCGTTGACCCCCTGGGCGTAGGCCAGCAGCGCCTGGCCGGCCGGGCTGGACCGCGGCGTCTCGGCCCATTCCCGCTGGGCGGTGCGCAGCAGCCCGAGCCGGAGCTCGAACTCGTCGACCGGCAGGTCGGAGGGGCCGGCCAGCTGGGCGAGGCGGCCCTCGCCGAGACGGCGCTCCTCGTCCATCTCGCCCAGCCGGAACGACGCGTGCACGTACCCGAGGGCGAGGAAGACGTCATGGTCGGTGGCGGCGCGGATCGAGGCGATGCCCTGGGCGGTGTAGCTCACCGATACCGGATGCTGCAGGCCCGGCAGGCGCAGGGTCTGCGACGTGGCCGGCCGCCCGCCCGCGGCGGAGGTCCAGGCCCCCCTGCCCGCGTCCAGCGCCGCCCCGAGCGGCGGGATTGGGCCAAAGCCGGCCGCCAGGACCCACAGCAGGACGGCGGACACCGCGGCCGCGGCCCCCACGTTGGCGCGGCGGCCGAACCTGCTCGATCGCCGACGGCTTCTCCGCACGTGAAGACGCTATCGGTGCTGACCCGGGGGGCGACCCCCCGGAACCCCGTGTTGGCCCGGGGGGCCCAGGGGGGTCGCCCCCCGGACGGCGTCCGTCCCGGGCCCGCAGGCCCGGGCGAGTGGCCGGTACTACGGTCCGCACCACCGCGGGCTGCGGGGGGTGGGTCGTCCCCCCGGACGGCGTCGGCTCAGAAGCCGGGCGGGACACGGTCCTGCCAGGGGCGAGCCTGCTCGACCTGCGCCGACAGCGAGATCAGAGTGCCTTCCCCGCCGATCCGCCCGGCCAGCATGACCCCGATCGGCAGCCCGTCCGCATTCCAGTACAGCGGCAGGCTGACCGCGGGCTGGCCAGAGAGGTTGTACGCCGCGGTGAACGGCGTGAAGCGCTTCTGCCGCTCGAAGTTCTCGGCCGGGTCGACCTCGGTGAAGTAGCCGACCGGTGCCGGCGGCGACGCCAGTGTGGGGGTGAGGATCACGTCGTAGGCGTTCATCGCGGCCAGCGCCGGGCGCAGCACGGCCTGCAGGTACGCCTGCGCGAAGATCAGCTCACTGGCGCCCGTCGCCAGCCCGCGTTCGCGCATGTAACGGGTGAACGGCAGCAACCGGTCCTCGCGCGCCGGGTCGATCGGGGCCAGCGTCGCGTGCGCGTACCAGAGTGTCTCGAAGTACGGCACCACGTCCGGCCCGATCGGCAGGGCCATGTCCTCCACGTCGTGGCCCAGGTCACTGAGCAGGGCGCTGGCGTCCTCGTAGGCGGCCACGCAATCGGGATGGACGTCGGCGCCCTCGACCACCGGGACCATCGTGCGGCCGATCCGGAGCCGGCCCGGATCCCGGCGGGCGCAGCCAAGGAACGTCTCCCCCTCGGGCAGCGGCGGCAGTGTGTACATGTCGCCGGGGTAGTTGCCGGTCATCACGTCCAGCAGCAGGGCGGCATCCGCCACGGTCCGGGCGATCGGCCCGTTGGTGGCCAGCCCGAACAGGTCCGGCACGATCGGGCCCTCTGATACCCGGCCGCGGGACGGCTTGATCCCGAACAGCCCGCACACGCTGGAGGGGATGCGGATGGACCCGCCGCCGTCGCTGCCCTGCGCGGCCGGGGCGAGGCGTGCGGCCACCGCGGCGGCCGCCCCGCCGCTGGATCCCCCGGCCGACCGGGCAAGATCCCACGGCGTCCGGGCGGGCGGCCCAACGGCCGTCTCGGTGTAACACGGAAGGCCGAATTCCGGTGTCGCTGTCTTGCCGGTGATGACCGCCCCCGCCGACCTGATCGCGGCGACCACGTAATCGTCGCCGGCGGGAACATAGTCGTCATAGGCGGACGAGCCGAACGTCTGCCGGACGTCCGCGACGGAGTTCAGATCCTTGATGGGGATCGGAACACCCAGAAGTGGCGGAAGCAGCGCGGATCCAGAACGCTCTGTCAGAGCCTTTTCCGCCGCGCGGGCCTGTTCTAGGGCCAGCTCCGCGGTTACCGTGTAAAAGGCCCCTACCTGCGCGTTTAGCTCTTCGGTCCGGCGCAGATAATGATTAGCGACGTCAACAGGAGAAAGCTGGCGCTCGTGGATCGCAGCCGCCAGGCCGGCCATCGTGAGCTCATGAATCTGCGTCATGTAACCAAATGGTAGACCGCGCGGTGGCGAGCGGGCCGAAATGCATTCCTTCCCGCCGCAGGCCTTCATACACTCCCTAGAGCGACACTATTAACTCAACCTGTGACGACTTGCGTCCGGCCATTCGTCAGTTACGCTGGGTGTGTGGAACAGGTGACATGGCTGGTGCGGAAAAGCCATAGGTCATCGGCCCCTCCGAACGAACAGGGACGCAACGGCGCGCGCCCGCATCATTCGCCTGGCGCCGTTGTGCCGTATGCCGGCCCCGAGGTCGTGGGGTCACCCGCGCCGATGCCCGATGAGAGCGCCGGAGCCGCCCAGCCCGCCCAGGCACTGGACGCGACGGGCCCAGCAGAACCGGGTACCGGGAGCGCAGAACCGGGTACCGGGAGCGCAGAACCGGGTGCCGGGAGCGCAGAACCGGGTACCGGGAGCGCAGAACCGGGTGCCGGGAGCGCAGAACCGGGTACCGGGAACACGGCGGACAGCGAGCACGGGCCCCCCGATGAGCACGGGCCGGCGAGTCAG
>JBEKCN010000459.1:0-4529 GCA_050014855.1 Streptosporangiaceae bacterium
CTGGGCTGTCGGTACCAGCGCCGTCGGTACCAGCGCCGTCCACGCCGGGGCGGTCCGGCGTCCGCGGCAGGGCAGAGTCCCCGGATCCGGCCAATTCCGCCGGCTCGCGGGCGCCGCCTGCCTCGTTCATACCGGCAAGCATATCTCAAATTTGAGATCTCGTTTAGGGATTACGGCGCCTAGGCGCGGAGGTCACGCCGCGCCGTCCCCGTCCCGCCAGCCGCGCTCAGCGGTGAAGCGCGGCGGGCGGGAGACTGCAGGGCCGTCGCTGGCACGGGGACCGGCCAGGAGGCTTCGGCCCAGACGGTCCGGCCGGCCCCGGCGTCGCTGTAGCCCCAGCAGCTCGCGGCCGCGGCGACGAGAGCGAGGCCGAGCCCGCACACTGGCAGGTCGTCGACCGCACCCTCGCTGGCCTCGTCACTGACCGGGGCCCCGGCCGCGGGCTTGGTCGGGCCGCCCGCGTCGGTGACGGAGATCCGGGCCACGCCGGGGCGCGGGTACGTGACCTCGACCATGAAAGAGCCGCCGTGACCGGAGGCGGTATGGACCACCGCGTTCGCCGACAACTCCGACGCGCACGGCACCAGGGCATCCCGGGCCGGGCATCCGTCCAGCAAGTAGGCCACGAACCGCCGGACCTCCGCTACCTGCGCGGGAACGCCCGCAAACACCCGCTGCCACCGCATGCCCTGCGCCAGGCCGGCCGGGCATGCGTTGACACCGGCCGGATTCGCTGTCACCATCCGCCACCCTTCGGATCCTCAGCGTCCCACCAGACAACTACTTAGCGTATGCGTTTGGTGTCAAGCTGTGACTATACTCCCGCGCGGGCACGCTACTTGCAAGCATGCGACTTGCCGGCCCACATGCCACCAGGACGGCAGGGAGCTGGTAAGCGCGGGATGAAGGGCAGCTAAGATGGTCGGCCACATCCCGACTGTGCGGCAGCGCCGCCTGGCGCAGGCACTGCGGGAACTCCGGCCCGAGGCCGGGCTGACGCAGGACGCGGTCGCGGCCCGGGTGGGTAGGCATGCCTCGAAACCGCGCTCTTCCTGACCCGCCTAACGCGAATGCGCCGCCGCACGGGTAGCGACGCATTTACGCACGTCCAAAGACCTATATCCGCGGAAATGACCTCCAGGCACAAGCCAATTCCGCATCGTACTTACCGGTAGCCTTCGGGTCCCCCGGCCGCCGGCCGGGGGCCTGAGATGGTCAGATGTGCGATCCGGCGGTCGTCCCGTCTTCCCCGGCTCGCGCCGAAAGTGCAGACTACGGGGAAGAATGCTGTTTGAGTGCCAAGGAGAGGCTCATGCCGGGAATGTCGCCACAGCGCAGCGGGTTGCGGCGGTCACTTTCGGTCTGGCAGGCCATCGGCTTGTCCATCGCGCTGATGGCCCCCAGCATGGCGGCGAACATCAACCCACAAGCGAGTGCGGCCACCGCCGGGCGGGCTGTGCCGCTCGCGTTTCTCATCGCGGCCGTGGGCGTGCTGCTGGTGGCCTACACCTTCGTCCGGCTGTGCCAGTACTACCACCATTCCGGCTCGGTGTACGCCTTCGTCGGAGCGACGCTCGGGCCGCGGGCGGGGGTCGTCGCGGGCTGGGGCCTGCTCGGGACCTACACGTTCTACGCCGTGGTGACCTCCACCGCGGCCGGCATCTTCGGCACCGCGTTCCTCAACGCGGTCGGCGTGTGGCCGCATCCGCCCTCGTGGGCACCCTTCCTGCTGGCCGGCGTGGCGCTGGCCCTGACCCTGGTGTGCGCTCTCGTACCGGCCCGGCGGGGCACCAATGTGCTGCTGTCGGTCGAGGGCGCGACGGTGGCGCTGATCCTGATCGTCACCGCCATCGTGCTCGTCCGGCTGCTGTCCGGGACCGCGCCAAACCACCACCACTTCACGCTGTCGGTGTTCACGGTGCCACCGGGCACGAGCTTCTCACCGCTGTTCCTCGCGGTGGTCTTCGGTTTCCTGTCCTTCGCGGGATTCGAGGCGGCCGCCACCCTGGGCGAAGAGGCGACCCACCCCACCCGCGACATCCCGCGCGCCATTCTGGGCACGGCCGTGTTCGGCGGGATCTACTTCGTCGTGGTCACGGCGGTCGAGATGATGGGCTTCGGCGCCAGCAAGGCCGGGGTCACGGCCTTCGCCAGCTCGCCATCACTGCTGGGCGACCTCGGCACCAGTTACGTCGGCGCGTGGATCGGCGACATCATCACCCTGGGCACCACGATCAGCGCGTTCGGCTGCTGCCTGGCCTCCACGGTGGGCGCGTCCCGGCTGATGTACGCGCTGGCCCGGGACGCCGGCGGGGTCCGGGGCGTGGGCCGCGCCTCCCGCACCGGCGCGCCCGCCGCCGCCACCCTGGTGATCACGGGCTTCTCGGTGGCGATCTACGCCATCTACCTCGCCGGGTTCCACGCCAGCGCCGAGGACAGCTTTGCCTGGTCCGGGACGATCGGGACGCTGATCCTGCTCGTCGCCTACGTGCTGGCCACGATCGGCTGCGTGATCCTGGTGTTCGTCCGCCGCAAGCTGCCGGTCCCGATGTGGCAGATCGTGGTGCCGCTACTGGCCCTGATCGTGCTCGGTTACACCCTCTACCGCAACGTGATCCCGTACCCGCCGTCCGGGCCCGGGCGCTGGTTCCCGATCGTGGCCGGCGGCTGGCTCGTGGTTGCGCTGATCGCGGTCGTGGTAGCCCCCGGCTTCGCGCGGCGGCTGGGCGCGGCGCTGACCGCGAGCGAGGGAATCGCGCTGGACGGAGCGGGCGCAGGCGCAACGGCCGGGCTTCCGGCCACCGACGCGACCGGCGGCCAGTCGCCGCGTGCCTGAGGACGCGGCCGGCGGCCAGGAGGCCGATAACCATGGGGACGGCGGCCAGGGGGGCCTGCTGCCGTTCGTCCGGGACATGGCGCTGGCCGACCACCACTGCCACGGCGTGATCCGGCGCGACCTGCGCCGCGGCGAGTTCGAGGCGATGCTGACCGAGGCGGGCGACCCGGGCCAGCGGGGCGCGCGGGGGCTGACGATGTTCGACTCGCAGATCGGCCTGGCGGTACGGCGCTGGTGCCCGCCCGTCCTCGGCCTGCCCGCGCACACCGAGCCGGACGAGTACCTCAACCGCCGGGCCGGGCTCGGTCACGCCGAGGTCAGCCGCCGGTTCCTGCGGGCGGCCGGCCTGGCCGAGCTGTACGTGGATACCGGTTTCGAGCCCGAGCCGCTGCTGTCACCGCCCGAGATGGCCGCGGTGGCCGGCGGCCAGGCCCATGAGATCGTCCGGCTGGAACAGGTCGCCGAGTTGGTCGCGGCGGCCGGCACCAGGGCGTCCGCATTCGCGGGCGCCTTCCGTGAGACCCTGGCCGGCCGGGCCCGGCACGCGGCGGGGGTGAAGTCGGTCGCGGCCTACCGGGTGGGACTGGACCTGCCCGCGGCCCGGCCCACGGATGCGGAGGTGGCGACGGCCGCGGCGCGCTGGCTCGGTTGCCCGGCCCCGGCGGGTGCCGCCGGGTCCCTGGAGTCCGCGGAGTCCCGGAAGTCCCCGGAATCGCCGGAATCGCCGGAATCGCCGGAATCGCCGGAGCCGGCCGGCTTCCCCGATGCGGCGGGCGGGGCACCGCGGCTAGCCGATCCGGTCCTGCACACCTTCCTGATCTGGTGCGGCGCCGACCTGGGGCTGCCCATCCAGTTCCACGTGGGCTACGGCGACCGCGACATCGACCTGCACCGGTGTAACCCGCTGCTGCTGACCGCCCTGCTGCGGGCCATCGAGCCCGCCGGAGTGCCGGTGATGCTGTTGCACAGTTACCCGTACCACCGGGAAGCCGGTTACCTGGCCCAGGTGTTCCCGCACGTCTACATGGACGCCGGCCTGGCCACCCACAACCTGGGCCACCGGGCCACCGCACTCATCGCGGAATGCCTGGAGCTGGTCCCGTTCGGGAAATTCCTCTACTCCTCGGACGGTTTCGGCCTGCCCGAGCTGCACTACCTGGGCGCGGTGCTATTCCGGCGAGGGCTGTCCAGTTTCCTGCGGGCCGGCCTGGGCGATGGCGCCTGGACGGAAGCCGACGCAGCGCGGATCGCCCGGCTGACCGGCTACGAGAACGCCCGGCGCGTCTACGGCCGGCAGCGGGCGCCCGGTTGACCCGGAAGCGCTGTTAGCGGAAGCGCTGTTAGCGGAAGCGCTGTTAGCTGGCATTGTCAGCGGAAGCGGTCTCAGCGGGCAGCGAGCCCGCTGGCCATGGAATACACCGTGGACGCTATGCACTGGCGAGCATCGACGACGAACCCCGCCGGGAGGCCCCCGCCCGCGGGCGGTACCGGCGGGGTCCCGCCCGGATCCACCGTGGCGCCGGCGGTTACCGCGAGCTTTGTGTGCGAGGGTGGTCCGGTGGGCGCAACGATCCGGGACTACGCGCCAGGCGACAAAGAGGCCGTGGTGGAGCTGTCACTGCGGGCGTGGGCGCCGGTGTTCCGCTCCATGGAGCAGGTGCTGGGGCCCGAGATCTTCGTGCGGCTGCACGGT
>JBEKCN010000460.1:0-4521 GCA_050014855.1 Streptosporangiaceae bacterium
AATGCATCCGCCTCCTTCGCGTTGCTCCCCGGCGTGTCCGGCCGCGGGCGTTCTGCTTCTGTAGTTACCCGGGTAAGGCTACCGGCGCAAGGGGCCGCCTGACGATCTGCGCCCGGCGATAAGGCCCGTGGCCTCGTGCCCGCTCATGACCGGCGGCCGCTTCCCCCGTGTCAGCTGACGCCAGGGCGAGGGCCGGGTAGGGCCGGGGCGACGGTCGCATACCGGCCTCAGACCGCGGCGGCGCCGTCGGTGAGCGGTACGGCGCCGCTGGTGAGCGACTCGGCGTACCGGCCGAGCACGATATAGGCGATCTCGGGCGCGGCCCCGAGCACGGGGGAGACCGCGTCCGCGCCCGCGGCCAGGCAGTCACTGCGGATCTGGTCGGCGAACACCCCGGGGCACAGCAGATAGCTGGCGACCAGGACGCGCCGCGCACCGGACCGCCGGGCCGCGGCGACCGCCTCGGCCGGGGTGGGTGACGCCGCAGACGCGTAGGCGGGCAGCACGGCCCGCCAGCCTCGCTCGGCCTGCCACCGCTCGCCCTGATCGGTGATCACGGCGTTGGCGGCCGGGTCGCTGGAGCCCGCCGCAGCCAGCACTATGACCGTCGTGCCGGCCGATTGGGCCGCGGGGCCGGCCGATTGGGCCGGGGGGCTGGCCGATTGGGCCGCGGGGCTGGCGGATTGGGCCGTGGTGCTGGCGGATTGGGCCGCGGTGCTGGCCGACGGGGGCTCGCCGTCCGCCGCCTCCGCCAGCCGTCGCTCCAGTGCCCGCCGCAGCAGCGGGTGCGGCCCTAGCGGTCGCCCGTAGCTGATGCCGAGGCGGGGCCGGGCGCGGCGTACCTCGTGCAGCACCTTCGGGATGTCGGTCTTGCTGTGGTAGGCCGCGGTCAGCAGCAGCGGCAATACCACCGCCGCGCCGTCCACCGCGCCGAGGGCCTGGGCCAGGGTCGGCGCCGCGTGCCCCAGATAGGCGGCGCGCACGTCGAGACCCGGGTAACCGGCCGCCGCCGCCCGGGCCCGGACCAGGCTGAGCAGCGTGTCGACACTGGCCGCCGCGCGCGGATCGCTGCTGCCGTGGGCCACGGCCACCAGCGGCAGGGCCCGGCCCGTGTGCGTGTCCGGGCCCGGGTCCTTGTCCGGCCTGCGGTGACCGGGCCCGGACGTGGTCAGAGGTGAATGCCGCACTCGGTCTTCCCGGTCCCGGCCCACCGCCCGCTGCGCGGGCTCTCACCCGGGCCTACCTTGAGCGTGCAGGTCGCGCAGCCGATCGAGGGGTAGCCGTCATAAACCAGCGGGTTGACGAGGATGCCGTTGTCGGCGATGTAATCGTCGACCTGCTTCTGGCTCCACCCGGCGATGGGGTTGACCTTGACCATCTCCCGGCGGCCGTCCCACTCCACCACCGTGGCGTCGCGGCGCTCCACCGTCTCGTCGCGGCGCACGCCGGTGATCCAGGCGTCGTACTGCTGGAGCGTCCGCTCCAGCGGCTCCACCTTGCGCAGGTAGCAGCACAGGTCCGGGTTGCGCCCGTAGAGCCGCGGACCCAGCTCGGCGTCCTGCTCGGCGACCGTGCGGGATGGGGTGACGTTGACCAGGTTGACCGGGTAGACGGCGGCCACCGCGTCCCGGGTGCCGATGGTCTCCGCGAAGTGGTAGCCGGTGTCGAGGAACACGACGTCGATGCCCGGCGCGATGGCCGACGCCATGTGGATGATGACTGCGTCCGTCATCGAGGACGTGACGCAGATACGCTCCCCGAAGGTCCGGGTCGCCCACCGGAGGATGTCGTCGGCGGAAGCGTCGGCCAGGTCCTCCGCAGCACGCGCGACGATTTGCTCCATACGGTGCGGTTCCTCCTGCGATGAGGGTTCTTCGGCCACGGGCTCACTGGTAATTGCTGCCGCGGAACTCACAGGGCCGCTCCTATTCCGGCGAAACGTAGCTGGAAACTGCGAGTGCAGCTGCGGCAGTGCCAGTCCCCGTCGGTGGCTGACTGCGGCTCAAGATCCTCTTCGCCGCAGTACGGGCAGTAGAACGGAACGGCGCGGCCGGTATGGGTGGTCACGACAGCTCCTCGTCACTCGCGCGCCCAGTCCACTCGGCGAACGTCTCACCAGGCTGCTTACCGGCTGCGAAGCGGCTGAGAACTCTTTCCACGTACTCCGGGAGTTCCTCGGCCGTCGTCTTCAGGCCCCGGACCTTCCGCCCGAAACCGGACGCGGAGCCGTCACCGCCGCCCAGGCTGCCGCCCAGGTGGATCTGGAAACCTTCGACCTGCTGGCCGTCGGAGCCGGTGACCAGTGAGCCCTTCAGCCCGATGTCGGCGGTCTGGATCCGGGCGCAGGAGTTCGGGCAGCCGTTGACGTTGATCGTGACCGGGTCGGTGAAGTCCGGCAGCCGTCGCTCCAGCTCGCTGATCAGGTCGATGGCCCGCGCCTTGGTCTCCACAATCGCGAGCTTGCAGAATTCGATGCCCGTGCACGCCATCGTGTGCCGGCGGAACACGCTGGGATTGACCTGCAGGTCCGCGGCCTCCAGATCCGTGACCAGGCCGTCGACCTGGTCCTCGGGCACGTCCAGGATGACCATCTTCTGCTCGGTGGTGGTCCGCACCCGCCCGCTGCCGTACCGGGCGGCGAGCTCGGCGATGACGTCCAGGGCGTCGGCGTTGAGCCGGCCCACCCGCGGGGCGAAGCCGACGTAGCGGAGGCCGTCCCGCTGCGGGTGCACGCCGACGTGATCCCGGACCCCGGCACGGGGCGCACCCGGCGGCGGCCCATCCGGCAGGGCGTAGCCCAGATATTCCTTCTCCAGCACCTCACGGAACCGCTCCGGCCCCCAGTCGGCGACCAGGAACTTGATCCGGGCCCGGTGCCGCAGCCGCCGGTAGCCGTAGTCACGGAACACCGACACGACGCCCGCCCACACCTCGGCGACCTGCTCAGGCCGCACGAACGCGCCCAGCCGCTTGCCGATCATCGGGTTGGTGGACAGGCCGCCGCCGACCCACAGGTCGTAGCCGGCCTCGCCGGACGGGGACCGCACGCCGACGAAGGCCACGTCGTTGATCTCGTGCACGGTGCACTGGGCCGGGCAGCCGCTCATCACCGACTTGAACTTGCGCGGCAGGTTGGAGAAGGCCGGGTCGCCGATGTAGCGGTCCTGCACCTTCTCGATCTGCGGCGTCGCGTCGAGGATTTCTTCTGCGTCGAGCCCGGCCAGCGGGCACCCCAGGATGACCCGGGGGGTGTCCCCGCAGGCCTCCACGCTGGACAGGCCGACCGATTCGAGCAGCTCCCAGATTTCCGGGACACTTTCGATTTCGATCCAGTGCAGCTGGATGTTCTGCCGGTCGGTGATGTCTGCGGTGCCGCGGGCGAACCGCCGGGAGATGTCACCGATCACGTGCAGCTGCCCGCTGGTGAGCAGGCCGCCGTCGATCCGGACCCGGAGCATGAAGTAGCGGTCGTCCAGCTCCTCGGGCTCCAGGATCGCGGTCTTGCCGCCGTCGATGCCGGGCCTGCGCTGCGTGTACAGCCCGAACCAGCGGAACCGGCCGCGCAGGTCGGCGGGGTCGATGGAGTCGAACCCGCGCTTGGAGTAAACGTCGATGATGCGCTGGCGGACGTTCAGCCCGTCATCGTTCTTCTTGTTTTCCTCGTTCTTGTTGAGCGGCTCGCGGTACCCGAGTGCCCACTGGCCTTCGCCGCGCACACGACGGCCCGGCGTAGACGATGCGCGCTGAGTGGTGCTCGGTGGCATGAAGCTGATGTCCTTCGGCTGTCGGGGAGCGCGGTCCCGAGCCGGAGCGGAGGCGGGCTAAAAGCACGCCCTTCCCTGGACGGGCCTTACTCGGCCCAGCCGCACCCGTCCGCAGATGGCCGGATACCGCCTTCAGTCCAGGGGATGCACGCCCGGTTCGTGACACGCGCCCGGTCTACGTCACGGGCAGGGGTCAGTGGGCGTGCAGACAGATGGCACTGCGGACGCGAAGCAGGTCTACATGCCTGCGCCCCACGAGCAAGGGGTCCACCGCGCTCATCGCACTAGCATCACACGCTCCTGCACCGCCTGTCCATCCCGCCCCCGTTATCGGGGCCGCCGGACGCGGGGCACGCTCGTGTGGTCTCACGTGCGCCACAACGCCGGCATCCACAGGGCTTATTCCGTTCCGCTGGAAAACACTAAAAACGTTACCGGCTCGAGATGCCCGGGCTCCGCGGGCTGGGTCGCCCGGCGGGCCTGATGGCCCTGCTCAGGGCCGGTCAGCGCCGGTCAGCGCCGGTCAACCCTGGCGGATCCAGGCCACCAGCGGCTCGGTCTCACGGGGCGGAAGGTGCTGGCAATCACACCAGGTGCCGCCGGGGCAGTCGTCATGATGGCGCTCCCGGCATGGAACGCAGATCATGCTCCCATCTTCTCGCTATCTCTGCTCGCGAGATGTTTGCGATGGACTTCGTTATCGGGAGGAGGCAGACAGGCAGGCCTGTCAGGCGGCGTTGGCGCGGCGCATCCGGCG
>JBEKCN010000461.1:0-4517 GCA_050014855.1 Streptosporangiaceae bacterium
CACAGCGCAGCCGCACCACTCCGGCGTTGTTCTTCCGCCAGATCGTCGCCGAACTGCACAAGGTGATCTGGCCGACCCGGCGGGAGCTGGGCACGTACACGACCGTCGCCCTGGTTTTCATCATCGTGATGATCGCGATCGTCACCAGCCTGGACTACGGCTTTACCAAGCTGGTCATCGCGCTCTTCGGCTGACGGGCTCCGGGGTCGTCCGCCGAGGCCGGTCACGGGTGCGGCCGGTGAAGGATACGGACGGTCGGGCCGACCAGCCGACCGGGCGCGAGCCCGGGCCTTGCGCCTGGGGGAGTGGCCAGTGTCACGGCGACCGGCCCGAGCGGGGGGCTCCGGGGGCCCCCGGGCCAGCATCGCACCGAAGGAAGCGCGGAGGAATCCGCGGGGAAGCATAGAGGGAAGAATAATTGTGTCCGAGCCCCAAGTACGGGTGGGCCATTCCGCAGACGCGGACGAGGCGATCGCAGGATTCGAGCGAGGCGAGGAGGCCGGCGTGACCGAGGACTCCGAGGTCCCGGAGGACGATGCGTCGTACGACGATGACGACTCCTCCGGCGAGAACCTGTCCGGCGGGTTCGGTGATGCCGCCCTGCCCGACACCGAGCTGTCTGATGCCGCCCTGCCCGACACCGAGCTGTCTGATGCCGCCGTGCCGGACACCGAGCTGTCCGACGGCTCCGGGCCGGACGGCGCCCTGGCGGCCGGGACCGAGGCGGGAGACGCTGCGGTCGGCGACGAGGTGATCGGCGATGAGACCGCCGTCGGCGACGAGGTGATCGGCGAGCCGGCCGTCGGCGATGAGACCGCCGTCGGCGACGAGGTGATCGGCGAGACCGCCGTCGGCGATGAGACCGCCGTCGGCGAGGCGGCCTTCCAGGAGCCCGAGGTCGACCCGATGGAGGAGTTCATGCGCCAGCTCCGGGCGATGCCCGGCGACTGGTACGTCATCCACTCCTACGCGGGTTATGAGAACCGCGTGAAGACGAACCTGGAAAACCGGATCTCCTCGCTCAACATGGAGGACTACATCTTCCAGATCGAGGTGCCGGTCCACAAGGTGACCGAGATCAAGCAGGGCAAGCGCCAGCAGGTCTCGGAGAAGGTGCTGCCCGGTTACATCCTGGTTCGGATGGAGCTCATCGACCAGTCGTGGGCGGTGGTCCGGAATACTCCGGGCGTGACCGGCTTTGTAGGACTGTCGAGCCGCCCTTCGCCGCTCAGCCTGCACGAGGTAGCCGGGCTGCTCGCGCCGGAGCCTGAGGAGCAGGTGAAGCAGGCCGAGGCAGCCAAGGCGCCAACCGTGGACTACGAGGTCGGCGAGTCGGTTACCGTGATGGATGGCCCGTTCGCGACGCTTCCGGCGACCGTGAACGAGATCAACCCCGACACGCAGAAGCTCAAGGTGCTGGTGTCGATCTTCGGCCGGGAGACGCCCGTCGAGCTGTCTTTCGACCAGGTCGCCAAGATCTGACGTTTGCCTGTTAGACACAGCCAGGAACTAGGAAAAGGAACAGGGAACCATGCCTCCACGGAGGAGACGAATTGCCGCGGTTGTCAAGGTGCAGCTGCCGGCCGGCCAGGCCACCCCGGCGCCGCCCGTCGGCACCGCGCTTGGCCCGCACGGCGTGAACATCATGGACTTCTGCAAGCAGTACAACGCTGCGACAGAGGGCCAGCGGGGCAACATCATCCCGGTCGAGATCACGATCTTCGAAGACCGGTCGTTCGAGTTCGTCACCAAGACGCCGCCCGCGCCCGAGCTGATCAAGAAGGCCGCCGGGGTCGCCAAGGGCAGCGGCGAGCCGCACAAGACCAAGGTCGGCACGATCTCCGCCGCCCAGGTCCGTGAGATCGCCCAGACCAAGATGCCGGACCTCAACGCGCGGAGCATCGAGATGGCGGAGCGGATCATCGCCGGTACCGCGCGCTCGATGGGCATCACGGTCGAGGGCTGAGGCAGCGTCGGCCCGAAGCACCACAGAAAAAGAACACGTAGGCGTGGGAGGGCCGGGCGCGGCCCTGGGACCACGACCTCCTCAGTTGAGCAGGAGAAAGCATGAAGCGCAGTAAGGCGTACCGCAGCGCCGCCGAGCAGATCGACCGGGACCGGCTGTACAGCCCGCCCGAGGCGGTGGCCCTGGCCCAGTCCACCAAGGTCACCAAGTTCGACCCGACCGTCGAGGTGGCCCTCCGGCTGGGCGTTGACCCCCGCAAGGCCGACCAGATGGTCCGCGGCACCGTCAACCTGCCGAACGGCACCGGCAAGACGGCCCGGGTCCTGGTCTTCGCCACCGGTGACCGCGCCGAGCAGGCTCGCGTGGCAGGCGCGGACTACGTCGGCTCCGACGACCTGGTGGAACGGATTCAGGGCGGTTTCCTGGACTTCGACGCGGTGGTCGCCACGCCGGACCTCATGGGCAAGGTGGGCCGGCTCGGCCGTGTGCTCGGCCCGCGTGGCCTGATGCCCAACCCGAAGACCGGCACGGTCACGCCCGACGTGGCCAGGGCGGTGACGGAGATCAAGGGCGGCAAGATCGAGTTCCGCACCGACCGGCAGGGCAACCTGCACTTCGTGATCGGCAAGGCCTCGTTCACCCCCCGCGCGCTGCTGGAGAACTACGCGGCCGCGTTGGACGAGGTGATCCGGCTCAAGCCGGCCGCCGCCAAGGGCCGTTACGTCAAGAAGGCCACGATCACGACGACCATGGGTCCCGGCATCCCCGTCGACCCGAACAAGACCCGCGGCTTCATCGAGGACGAAGAGCCCGCCGCGGTTTAGCCCAAGGGGACGACCCCCTGGAACCTGTGCTGGCCCAGGGGGGACGACCCCCTGGAACCTGTGCTGGCCCAGGGGGGACGACCCCCCTGGAACCCCCCGCTGCGCTTCGCGCCCCGCGGTGGTACTTCGCCGACACACCGGCCACTCACCGGGCCCAAGGCCCGGTTCGCTGGGCCGGTCACGGACGCCTCGCCGTAACGCGCGGTGGTTCCCGCCGACAGCACCGGCCACTCACCGGGCCCAAGGCCCGGTTCGCTGGGCCGGTCACGAACGCCTCGCCGTAACCCGCCGCGGTTCCCGCCGACAGCACCGGCCACTCGCCTGGGCGCAAGGCCCGGTTCGCTGGGCGGGTAACGATCGCCTCGCCGTAGCCGGACTGAGAACCATGATGGGCGCCGGTTTTCAGCAGCGCCTGCGGAATGCGGAAAACCCGGCGCCCGTCCTCGTTTCCGCCGCTGCCCCCCCGCCCCCTCCCGCCGGGCCGCCCCGATTTGGCGTGAGCGGGGGCACATCGTACACTTGGGCCTGCCGAAGACCGCAGGTTGTCACGAGCCAACTGGCTCACGCTGACCGAAGGTCCCGTGAACAACGGGCGTCCTGCGCAGGTAACTGAGCAAGCTCACGGTGCCCAGGCTCTTTCGCCGGGGTCGTGACGAAGCCCCAGTGCGCCTGCGCCTGGGGCGTTTTGCTTTTACGGGCACTGCTTCTCCATAGGCAATGCTTCGCGCGTATCGGAGACCCTTCCCGGCCCTGCCGCCGGGTGCCGGGTGAGCCCTGTGCGGGGCTCAGCGGGCGCTCGCGTGGCGGTGGAGTCGGGTCCGGCAGGAGAAAGGAGGCCCATGGCGAGAGCGGACAAGGTGGCTGCGGTTGGGGAGCTCACCGACCGGTTCAAGGACTCGGGCAGCGTTGTGCTCACCGAGTACCGGGGACTCAGCGTTACCCAGCTCTCCCTGCTTCGTGAGGCACTCGGGGAGAACGCCACGTTCAGCGTGGTGAAGAACACCCTCACCAAGATCGCGGTGAGCGAGGCTGGTCTGGAAGACCAGCTCGCCTCGCTGCTTTCCGGCCCGTCCGCCATCGCGTTCGTCGGTGGCGATGTGGTCGAGGCCGCCAAAGGCCTGCGCGACTTTTCCCGGGACAACCCGGCTCTGGTGATCAAGGGGGGCGTGCTCGACGGCAAGGCGCTCACGCCCAGCGAGATCACCCAGCTGGCGGACCTGGAGCCGCGCGATGTTCTGCTTGCCAAGCTGGCCGGCGCCATGACGGCGTCGATGGCCCGCGCCGCCGCGGTGTTCAACGCATTGCCGACGCAGGTCGCCCAGCTCGCCGAGGCCCTGCGGGCCCAGCGGGCCCAGCGGGCCGAGCAGGGTGGCGCCGAGGCCGCGGCGGAGGCGCCCAGCGCGCCCGACGCGCCCGACGCGCCCGACGCGCCGGCCGAGGGCGGCAGCGAGAGCTGACTCACTCACCAGCAGGACACGCAGGACACGCAGGACACGATGGCCGAGAGCCATCGATGACACAGATAGACGCCAGGTAGACGGAGGAACCAGCACTATGGCGAAGCTCAGCACCGACGACCTGCTCGAAGCGTTCAAGGAGATGACCCTCCTTGAGCTGTCGGAGTTCGTGAAGCAGTTCGAGGACACGTTTGACGTCAAGGCGGCCGCGCCGGTCGCCGCGGCGGCCCCGGCCGCCGGCGGCGGTGGCGCCGCGGCCGAGGCGCCCGA
>JBEKCN010000462.1:0-4499 GCA_050014855.1 Streptosporangiaceae bacterium
CGACGGCATCATCGACATCGCCCTGGAGGTACCCGACGTCGACCGGTGCGTGACGCACGCGCAGCGCCAGGGCGCCAGAATCCTGGACGCTCCGCACGATGTCAGTGGCGAGCACGGGATCGTTCGGCTGGCATCGATAGCCACGTACGGCGAGACGCGGCACACGCTCGTCGACCGGTCCCGCTATAGGGGCCCTTACCTGCCGGGCTACGTTGCCCGGCGGTCGGCGGCGGCCCGGCCCGCGGGCGCGCCGAGGCGGTACTTCCAGGCGCTCGACCACGTGGTCGGCAACGTGGAGCTGGGCCGGATGGACGACTGGGTCGGCTTCTACCAGCGGGTCATGGGGTTCACCAATATGGCCGAGTTCGTGGGGGACGACATCGCCACCGAATACTCGGCGCTGATGAGCAAGGTGGTGGCGAACGGCAACCACCGGGTGAAGTTCCCGCTCAACGAGCCGGCCGTGGCCAAGAGGCGGTCCCAGATCGACGAGTACCTGGAATTCTACGGCGGCGCGGGAGCCCAGCACCTGGCCCTGGCCTGCAACGACATCCTGGCCACGGTGGACGGGCTGCGGGCGAACGGCATCGAGTTCCTGGACACGCCGGACTCCTACTACACCGATCGGGCGCTGCGGTCCCGGATCGGCAACGTCCGGGTGCCTGTGGAGGAACTGCAGGCCCGCGGCATCCTGGTCGACCGGGACGAGGACGGCTACCTGCTGCAGATCTTCACCAAGCCGATCGGTGACCGGCCCACCGTCTTCTTCGAGCTCATCGAGCGGCACGGATCGCTCGGCTTCGGGAAGGGCAACTTCCAGGCCCTGTTCGAGGCGATCGAGCGCGAGCAGGACAAGCGGGGCAACCTCTGATGCCCCACTACCGCAGCTTCGGCGACATCCCGCCCAAGCGGCACACCCAGCACCGCCGCCCGGACGGCGGGCTGTACTACGAGGAGCTGATGGGCGAGGAGGGCTTCAGCTCCGACTCCTCGCTGTTGTACCACACCGGGGTGCCGTCAGCGATCGTGGACGCGATGACCTGGAAGCCCGGCGACCTGGGCACCACCCCGAACCACCCGCTCAAGCCGCGGCACCTGCGGTTGCACGACCTGTTCCCCGGCGAGGACTGGAAGGCGGTCGACCCGGTGACCGGGCGGCGGCTGGTGCTGGGCAACGCCGAGGTGCGGATCTCCTACGTGGCGGCCGGGGAGACCTCACCGCTGTACCGCAACGCGGCCGGCGACGAATGCGTCTACATCGAGGCGGGCGCGGGCACCGTGCAGACGGTGTTCGGCACGCTGCCGGTGCGGGCGGGCGACTACGTCATCTTGCCCCGGTCGACGACACACCGGTGGATCCCGGACGGAGACTCCGGAGACCCCGAGCTGGAGCCGCTGCGGTGCTACGTGATCGAGGCGAACTCGCACATCACGCCGCCGCAGCGGTACCTGTCCCGGTACGGGCAGTTCCTGGAGCATGCGCCGTACTGCGAACGGGACCTGCACGGGCCAAGCGAGCCGGTCCGCGAGCCGGGCACCGATGTGGACGTGCTGGTCAAGCACCGGTCCGCGCGCGGGGAGGTCGTTGGCACCCGGTACGTGTACGCGACCCACCCGTTCGATGTGGTCGGCTGGGACGGCTGCCTGTACCCGTACACGTTCAACGTCGGGGACTTCGAGCCGATCACCGGGCGGCTGCACCAGCCGCCGCCCGTGCATCAGGTGTTCGAGGGCGGCGGCTTCGTGATCTGCAACTTCGTGCCGCGCAAGGTCGACTACCACCCGCTGTCGGTGCCGGTCCCCTACTACCACTCCAACGTGGACTCCGACGAGGTGATGTTCTACTGCGGCGGGGATTACGAGGCCCGCAAGGGATCGGGGATCGGGCCGGGCTCGGTCAGCCTGCATCCGGGCGGGCACAGCCACGGCCCGCAGCCGGGTGCGGTGGAGCGCAGCCTGGGCGCGGAGTTCTTCGACGAGCTCGCAGTCATGGTCGACACGTTCCGCCCGCTGGAACTCGGCGAGGGCGGCTCAGCGGCGGACGACGGCGGCTACGCCTGGACGTGGGCCGGTCCGCGGTAGCGCCGCACGGGCCATCATCGGTAGGGCCGCGCCGAGCCGGGGACGCGCCTGGAAGCAGGGCGCGCCGAGCCGCGGCGGCGCCTGGCGTTAGGGGCACCTGGCGGGAGGGCGCCAGTTCGTGCAGCGTTTCCCGCGCCAGATGAGGAAACGCTGCCCGCGTCGTTGACGCCACCCCGGGGCGCCGGGGTTCAGGCGACCGTGTCCCGCTCCTGGCCGGACGACAGGACGTGGGTGAGCGGCGGCCGCTCGAGCTGCTCATTCAGCTGCTCGTCCAGCCGGAGGCCGTTATCGGTGGCCACAGCGTGCAGGTACATGTCCGCCCGGGGCAGCGCCAGCATGTCCTGCGGGTTGTGCGGGAGCTCCCGTTCGGGTATGTCGACCCGGCGGCCCAGCGCGCGCAGCACCGCCGAGCTCATCAGGGTCAGATCCCACAGCTGCTGGTGCCGGTTCTGCCGGTACTCCAGGTCGACCTGCGCCATGGCGGGCAGGCCCGCCTCGACCAGCACGTCAATCATCATCGCGATCTCGACCCCGTATCCCGTCACGAACGGGATGCTGCACAGCAGCTCGCGGTGCGCGGCGAACTCGCCCGCCAGCGGCTGCACGAAGCCGGCCAGCTCCGGGTAGTACAGGTTCAGCAGGGGCTTCGCCATCAGCTCGGTGACCCGCCCGCCCCCGTCAGCCAGCGACCGGTCGCCCGAGGTGAACGGGCGCCGGTAAGCCGCCTTGGCGAACTGGATCGCCGGGTCCGTGAGCAGCGGCCCGAGCGTGCCGTAGACGAAATGTTCCTGAAAGTCGGTCGAGTCGGCGTCGGCGAACATGACGATGTCGCCGCGGGCCACTGACAGGCTGCGCCACATGGCGTCGCCCTTGCCGTGCGCTCCACCGTATTCGGGCAGAAGCTCGTTTTCCGAGTACACCTCCGCGCCGCGGGCGCGGGCGATCTCGGCCGTGCCGTCGGCCGAGTCGGCGTCGACGACCACGACCTGCGCGATCAGCCCGGATCGTTCGTTCAGCCGGGCGACGGTATCCAGGATGGGGCCGATGGTGTCCGCCACATTGCGGGTGGGCAGGACCAGTGTCGTGGTGAGCGGGTTCCTCGTCCCGCCGGCGGCGAGATTCTGGAAGTCACGGAAGTGAAATGAGCGCTGCTCAAACCATTCCCATACAGTAATGTCCATGTACGACTTTCGTTCAGGCCCGCGGAGAGGATAATTCCGGCGGGGATGCGGAAATGACCTGACCTATTAAGTTCGTCGTACGCGCTCCTGGCACGCTGCCGGAGCGGATAGCAGAGCCTATGCACTACCTATTGACGGTAGGTCACGGAATGTTTCAAACAAGTAAACTGTAGCCGTGAATTAGCTGAGTACGCCGCGGTCAGCACGCACCGCGAACAAAATCCAGGGCTTCGCGGGCCAGCGGGCGCCAGGGCAGCGAGGCTTCCGGATCGAGGCTGAGCCATTCCTTCATGGGAGTGCCTTTGTTGGCGTCGAAGCGGATCCCCTGCCCGGCGGCGACGAGGGCGTCCACACGCGACTGGGGCAGCTTGAGCACCAGGCGACCGCGGACCAGCATGGCGAAAATCCGGTTCTCCACGCGGAGGGCGCTGCGGCCAAAACCGCGGCCGCCCTGCGGCGGAAGCACTCCCGGGATGCCGAGCAGCGCGTCTATCAGGTCCTCGAACCGCTGCTCCGGCCGCCCTCCGGTCGTGTCGTGCATGATGCCATTCTGCCCGCCGCCACTGACAAAGCCCTGTCGTCCCGCTCGCACCCTTATGGCCGGGCTCAGGGTCGCGCTCGATCACAGCTGGGGGAAGGGCTGAGTCGACTGCCGCTCGGACAGCAGGGCGGGCGGGCCAATGACCTTGTCGTCCGGGGACCCGATCAGCTTGGTGTTCCTGCCCGGGTAGTCGAACCGGGCCAGGACGTGCCGCATCGCCTCCAGCCGGGCCCGCTTCTTGTCGTTGCTCTTGACCACCGTCCACGGTGCGTCGGGGGTGTCGGTGTAGAAGAACATGGCCTCCTTGGCCTCGGTGTAGTCGTCCCACTTGTCGAGGGACTGGATGTCCATCGGGCTGAGCTTCCACTGCCGGACCGGGTCGATCTGGCGGATGATGAACCTGGTCAGCTGCTCGCTCTGGGATACCGAGAACCAGAACTTGATCAGGCGGATGCCCGACCGGACGATCATGCGTTCCACGTCCGGCGCCTCGCGCATGAACTACAGGTACTCGGCCGGGGTGCAGAAGCCCATCACGCGCTCGACGCCGGCCCGGTTGTACCAGGAGCGGTCGAACATGACCAACTCACCGGCGGCCGGCAGGTGCGGGATGTAACGCTGGAAGTGCCACTGGGTCCGCTCCCGCTCGCTCGGCTTTTCCAGCGCGACCACCGGCGCGCCGCGCGGGTTGAGGT
>JBEKCN010000463.1:0-4483 GCA_050014855.1 Streptosporangiaceae bacterium
GACGAGCTTCTGCAGGCCATCCGGAACGACGCCGTGGTCCGCGGCGATTTCGTGCTTTCATCCGGGCAGCGGGCCAGCTGGTACGTGGATCTGCGGCGCGTCCTGCTGTCGGGACGGTTCGCGCCCATGGCAGGCCGTGTGCTGCTGGCCGCTACCGCCGACCTGTCGTACGAGGCCGTGGGCGGTCTCACCATGGGAGCGGATCCGGTTGCGGCCGCGATGATGCACGCGGCCGCGCGGGACGGCCGCGTGCTTGACGCGTTCGTCGTCCGAAAGGGAGAAAAGCCGCACGGGCTGCAGCGGCGGATCGAGGGCCCCGACGTCGCCGGGCGGCGCGTGCTCGCAGTGGAGGACACCTCGACGACGGGGGGTTCCGTGCTGACGGCCGTGGACGCCCTGCAGGAGGCGGGGGCCGAAGTGGCCGGCGTCGCCGTGCTGGTCGACCGCGGCGCCGCGGAACGCATTACCGGTCTCGGCCTGCCGTACCGGGCAGCTTATGTCCAGGCCGAACTGGGCGTCTGACCGCTCGGCCCGGAGCCTGCAGCCTTGAGCTCAGAGCGACCCGTACAGCGCGAGGCCGCCCACGACGAGCAGCACGATGAGGACGACAATGCCGCTACCGACGGCCACGTAGCGGCCGGTTCCATGAGGATCTGACTTATGTCGGCCCACGGGGGGAGATTAACCCGCGAGCCGGCTGATGGGCGTGTTTATCCCGAATTCAGCCACGGTCGGCGCCTGTCCGGCCGTTGGCCTCAGGGACGTTCGCGTCCGGCGGAGCGGCCTGCTGCGGCCCGGCCCGGCCCGGTCGCGCGTGCCGTGGCCCGGCCGCCGGCCCGTCCGCGCGCGGCCCAGGCGCCTCCGCCACCCCGGCCGCCTCCCGGCGGAACGCACGCAGCCGGATGAACACGAAGCCGACGATGGCCGCGACCACCAGGACGACGACGATGTACCCGGCGATCGAGACGTCATGGGCGACAGTGTGCCAAGCACTGCCCACCGCGTAGCCGATGGCCGAGAACGCAGCGACATAGATGACGGTGCCGATCGCGCTGAGTACCGCGAACCGGGCCAGCGGCATCTCGGTGAGGCCCGCGACGATGGACGCGAAAGCGCGTACGACGGGAATCATCCGCGCTACCGGGATGGCCCAGGAACCGCGCCCGGCCAGGAACCGCTCGGCCCGGTCCACGTCCGAGCGGGTGATCAGCACGTACCGGCCGACCTTGTCCACCAGCGGACGGCCGCCCCAGCGGCCCACGGCGAAGGACGTGCACGACCCGGCGAGCTCGGCGAGCGAGCCGATGATGATCACCAGCGGCAAGCTGAGGTGCCCTTGATAGGCCAGCACCCCAGCGAAGCCGAAGGTGATCTCGGAGGAGATCGGCACGCAGCACGCCTCGAGAAAACCAAAGAGGATGAGCGCGCCATAGCCCGCTGAGGTCAGGAAACTCTCCATAGGCCTCCAGTTGTACCGTATTCAAGTTGCCAACGGGCCCCGAGCGGCCACGCCCTCACATCCAAGACGGTCCGGCATACCCAAGACGGTCCGGCATACCCAAGACGGTCCGGCTTCGCAATACTGGGACCCTACGAAGCAAACGGAAAGGTCAAGACAATGCCAGTCGCGACGCCGGAGATTTACGCCCAGATGCTCGACCGGGCCAAGCAGCAGGGTTACGCGTATCCCGCGATCAATGTGACATCCACCCAAACGCTCAACGCGGCCCTGAGCGGTTTCGCCCGCGCCGAGAGCGACGGGATCATCCAGATCTCCACGGGCGGCGCCGAGTACCTGTCCGGCTCGGTCAAGGACATGGTGACCGGGTCGAGTGCGCTCGCGGAGTTCGCCCACACGGTCGCGGCCAAGATCCCGGTCTACGTGGCGCTGCACACCGACCACTGCCCCAAGGGCAAACTGGACAGCTACATGCGTCCGCTGGTGCGGCTCTCCCGGGAGCGGGTGGCCCGCGGCCAGGAACCGCTGTTCCAGTCACACATGTGGGACGGATCGGCTGTACCGCTCGACGAGAACCTGGACATCGCCTCCGGACTGCTCGATGAGTGCGCCAAGGCCCGCATCATCATGGAGATGGAGATCGGCGTGGTCGGCGGCGAGGAAGACGGCGTGGTCGGGGCGATAAACGAAAAGCTGTACAGCACCCCCGAGGACGCGCTCGCGGTGGCCGAGAGGCTCGGCCTCGGTGAGCGCGGCCGGTACATACTGGCCGCCACGTTCGGCAACGTGCACGGGGTCTACAAGCCCGGCCACGTCAAGCTGCGGCCCCCGGTACTCAAGGAGATCCAGGAGGCAGTCGGGGCCAAGTACGGCCGGGAGAAGCCGTTTGACCTGGTCTTCCACGGCGGGTCCGGCTCGGCGCTGGAGGAGATCCGCGAGGGCATCTCCTATGGCGTGGTGAAGATGAACGTCGACACCGACACGCAGTACGCCTTCACCCGGCCGATCGCGGGCCACATGTTCACCAAGTACGACGGCGTGCTGAAGGTGGACAGCGACGTCGGCCGGAAGAAGGACTACGACCCGCGGGCCTGGGGCAAGGCGGGCGAGAAGGGCATGGCCGACCGTGTCGTGCACGCCTGCGAGGACCTGCTGTCCGCCGGCCACCATATGGCCTGAACTGCTATAGGAGCCGCATGGATCCGAAGAACCTGCTCGCCGGGCCCGGTCTCAGCGCCGGGCCCGCGGCGACCTATCTCCCCGCCGACCCCGAGGCGGACGAGGCGCTCCGGTCGGGCCAGGACCCGACCGATGTCGCGGCCCGCTTCCCAGCGTCCTCGGCCGCCTGGGCCGCCCTGGCGGAGCGGGCGTTCGGCAACGGCGAGGCTGTTGCCGCGTACGCGTACGCCCGGACCGGGTACCACCGCGGGCTCGACCAGCTTCGCCGGGCGGGCTGGCGCGGCAACGGCCCGGTGCCCTGGGCGCACGAGCCCAACCGCGGCTTCATCCGGTCCCTGCACATGCTCGGGTCCGCCGCCGCCGCGATCGGTGAGGACGACGAGGCGGCACGCTGCCGCCGGTTCCTGGCCGAGAGCAGCCCCGAAGCCGAAGAGGAGCTGTGCTAGCCCGTGCTGGCCCGGGGGGGCGACCCCCGGCCAACACAGGGTAATCTCGATGGGTAAGAGCCCCTGGGCCGCAGCGTCGTGTCCTGACTTGCATAGCGCCGACTGCAGCGCCGCCAGGGGCTTCGCAGTGCCTTTCCAGAAGGGACAGCCCCGTGCCGGCCATTGTGCTCGTCGGCGCCCAGTGGGGCGACGAAGGTAAGGGCAAGGCGACCGACCTGCTCGGCGACCGGGTCCAGTACGTCGTCAGGTACCAGGGCGGCAACAATGCGGGTCACACCGTGGTTGTCGGCGAGGAGAGCTACGCCCTGCATATGCTTCCGTCCGGGGTCATCTCGCCCGGCGTGGTGCCCGTCATCGGCAACGGCGTGGTGGTGGATCCACGCGTCCTGCTGGAGGAGATCGACGCCCTGCAGGCCCGCGGAGTGTCCTGCGCCAAGCTGCTGATCTCGGCCAATGCCCACCTGATCATGCCTTACCACCGCGCCCTCGACAAGGTGACCGAACGCTATCTGGGCAGCGCCCGGATCGGTACCACCGGCCGCGGGATCGGCCCCACCTACGGCGACAAGATCGCCCGGGTCGGGATCCGCGTCCAGGACCTCTTCGATCCTGGCATCTTCCGGCAGAAGCTGGAACTGGTGCTGCGCGAGAAGAACCAGCTGCTGACCAAGATCTACAACCGCCGCGCCATCGAGCCAGGCCCGATCGCGGACGAGTACATCGGCTACAGCGAGCGGCTGCGCCCGTATGTCGCGGACACCGGCCTGGTCCTCGGCCGGGCCCTGGACGAGGACCGGGTCGTGCTTCTCGAGGGGGCCCAGGCGACCATGCTCGACGTCGACCACGGCACCTACCCGTTCGTCACGTCGTCCTCGCCGACCGCGGGCGGCGCGTGCGCCGGGTCGGGTATCGGCCCCACCCGGATCATGAAGGTCATCGGGGTGGTCAAGGCGTACACCACGCGAGTCGGCGCCGGTCCCTTCCCCACCGAGCTGACCGACGAGCAGGGTGAGTGGCTGCGCAAGACCGGCGGGGAGTATGGCGTCACGACCGGCCGACCCCGCCGCACCGGCTGGTTCGACACGGTTGTCGCCCGCTATTCGACCCGGGTGAACGGCATCACGGACTACTTCCTCACCAAGCTGGACGTGCTGTCCAGCCTGGACAAGGTGCCGGTGTGCGTGGCGTACGAAGTCGACGGCAAACGCTGCAGCGAACTGCCCGCCACGCAGACCGAGTTCCACCATGCGCGCCCGGTGTATGAGTACCTGGACGGCTGGTGGGAGGACATTTCGCAGGCCCAGTCCTTCTCTGACCTGCCGCCGAACGCGCAGCGCTACGTGCAGGCCATCGAGGAAATGATCGGCGCCCCGGTCTGCGCGGTGGGGGTCGGCCCCCG
>JBEKCN010000464.1:0-4476 GCA_050014855.1 Streptosporangiaceae bacterium
GCTGGGGCTGGAAAATCACCTGCCACCCCGACGGCACCACCACCGCCACCAGCCCCGACGGACGCACCCTCCACTCCCACGGGCCACCCACCGCCGCGGCGTAAACGGGCGCCCCGCGAGGCCAAACCCTCCACTCCCGCGGGCATCCATCGAACGGCGGCGTGACCCCCACGCCGCTGTTCGATGGCGTGATCGCCAGACGCCACCGACGAGCCACCCATCCTGTGGGCGGCGGCGCTTCGGGAACCTGGTCAAGCGTCGCCCGTAAGCCTTTTGTTAGGGACGGCCCACGTTCTGTTAGGGCTCCGCGTGCATGTCCTGTCCTGACCGATCGCCGGGCCTAACGTGAGTAAATATGAGCGCGACAGGACAGCTGATCGTGCCGGTACGAACCGTATCGGGGATGGTCTCTCTTCGTTGCGGGCACCTGCCAACGGGAGAGCGCGTGGGAATCGCGTTCACCACCGAAGCGCACCTGGCCGCGGTCATGGGAGCAGGTCAACCATGGATAGAAGTGAGCGAGCAGGCATTGGCAGAAATGCTCGAACCGGTCGGCGTAAACCAGGTCCAGGTGAACCCGGGCCTGATCACCACAAGCCTCCCGGTCCCGGTACCGGCGTGAAAGACAATTCCGGGCGGGCAGCAAATGCGGGTGCAGTGGACGCACTGGTCCGGGTGCGGATGACGGCCGGCGTGGACCCGGACTGCTTCGAGTCCCGCCTTCGCGCCGAGGCCGGCATCGCGGAGGCGTGGCGGCTGGCAGGCGACTGCGACTTCGAGGTACGGCTCTCCTGCTGGGGTCTCGCCGACCTGGACGCTATGGTGGCGCGGCTCCGCGACGCTGGCGGTATCACTTCCACCATCCTCGTATTGCACCGCGTCCGCCTGGAGCATGATGAACATCCGGCCGCTCGTGTGAGGTTGTTAGGGTTCCGAGCCGCTCAGGCGGGGACGGATGGATCGGCCTGAGGCTGCCCCGCGGGAACGCCGATCTGCGTTTCGGTTTGCCGGGCCAGCGGACCCCAGCGCAGCAGGGAGCCGCAGACAACGGCACCGCCCGCGAAGATGCCAGCCGTCCACCAGAATGCAGTTGTGTACCCATGCACGGCGGCAGACGCCAGGACCAGCCGACCCCGTGGTGAGGCCAGGATCGCGGCGGGCAGGTGCAGGCCGACGAGGTAGCTGGCGGTAGCGCTGGTGGCGATCGTGTTGAGCAGGGCAGTGCCGATGGAACCGCCGAGCTGCTGGCCGACATTGAGGGTGGCGGAGGCGACGCCCGCGTCCTGCGGCGCTACTCCGAAGGTGCCGGTGTTCATCGAGGGCGGGAGCGCCAGCCCGATCCCGGCCCCGGTGACCAGCAGCGGCCCGAGGATGGCCGAGGCATAGTTCGAATGCACGCCTATCCGGGTCAGCCACATCATGCCGGCTGCGGCGAGGAGCATGCCGGGTCCGACCAGCAACTTCGGCCCGATGCGGGGCATCAGGACGATGTTGGCGATCTGCGAGAACAGCATGACCATGGCGATGGTCGGCAGAAACGCGAGGCCGGTCACCACGGGTGAGTAACCGAGGATCGTCTGCAGGTAGTAGGTCAGGAAGAGGAAGATGCCGAACATCCCGGCGCCCGCGATGAGCACAGCCAGGTAAGCGCCACCGCGGTTGCGGTCCAGCAAAATCCGGAGCGGCAGCAGCGGATGTGCAGCGCGTGTCTGCCACCAGACGAAGATGACCAACAGGATCACACCTGCCGCCAGGAACCCCCACGTCGATGGAGTGTGCCAGTTATGCGAGGCAGCGTTGGAAAAGCCGTACACCAGGCAGAACATCGATCCGGAGACGGTCAGCACACCAAAGAAGTCCAGCCGGGCCTTCGCTGCTGACCGGCTATTGGTCAGAAACATGAGCGAACCGACCACCGCGATGCTCGCGAACACCAGGTTGACGTAGAGGCACCAGCGCCAGTTGAGGTACTCGGTCAGCACGCCGCCCAGCAGCAGGCCCAACAGGCCGCCACCCCCGGCGATGGCCCCGTAGACACCGAACGCCTTGCCCCGCTCATCCGGATTGCTGAACGTCGTGGTCAGCAGGGACAACGCTGCGGGAGCGAGCAGAGCGGCGAACGCTCCCTGGCAGGCCCGGGCCGTGACCAGCATGGTGAAGTTGACCGCCGCGCCGCCAACGGCGGAGGCGCCGGCGAAGCCAATGAGACCGATGAGGAAGGTCATCTTGCGGCCGAACAGGTCGCCGAGACGGCCGCCGAACAGCAGCAGGCTGCCGAACGTGAGCGCATAGGCGGTGATGATCCACTGCCGGTCAACGTTGGAAAAATGCAGGGCGTGCTGCGCTGAGGGCAGCGCGATATTCATAATCGTGACGTCGAGCACGATCATGAGCTGGGCAAGTCCGATCAGCCCGAGGATGAGCCAGCGCCTTCAGTCGGACGGGGCCGGCTGGCTCGCCGGAGTGGCGCCGCCGGGAACGCTCGTAGCGGCCACGGGTCTCCCATCTGGAGGTATGTTCTCCACTTCGAGGCCGACGATAGCAGAAGCGGAGGTCAAGTCTCCACTCTCAGGATAGGATGGCCGATGTGAGTAGCAGCAACGCGGCCCCCAGCATCGAGGAAAGCGAGTTCACAGCTTCAGGAGCGGCCCCTGAGGCCGGGCGGCCCCTTCGCAAAGACGCCGAGCGGAACCGCCAGCGGATCCTGCAAGCCGCGGCGGAGGTGTTCACCGAGCGCGGGCTAGGGGCGACCCTGGACGATGTGGCCCACCACGCGAGCGTGGGGGTCGGCACCGTCTACCGGCGTTTCCCGGATAAGGCGGCGCTCGCTGATGCCCTGTTCGAGCAGCGCATCGACCTGCTCGTGGGGCTGGCCGAGCGTGCATACGGCGAGCCGGATCCGTGGCAGGGGCTGGTTTCGTTCATGGAGCGCTCGGCCGAGATGATGGCCACCGACAAGGGACTGCGCCAGATCCTGATGTTCACGTCGTCGGGACACGACCGCGTTTGCTACGCCAGGGACCGGATGCGCCCGGCGGTCAACCGCCTGCTGGAGCGGGCCCAGGCGGCAGGGCAGGTGCGGGACGACCTGGCCCCGACAGATATTCCGGTGCTGGAATTCATGCTGGGCACTATCGGCGAATACACCCGTGACGTACGGCCGGGCATATGGCGCCGCTATCTGGTTCTCTGGCTGGATGCCCTGCGGCCGTCCCGCGACTCATACACGCCGCTGCCGGTGCCCGAGCTTTCGCCCGACGAGATGGCGACGGTCATGCGGAACAGCCCGTTCGGGCGCGGCACCAGCGGCAAACAGCCAGCGATCAAGCCCCGCCCGCAGCCCCCCACCGCCCGCGAAAATACTCAATAATCTTCTCAGCCTGCTGGTGATCGATTTCGACGAGTTCCTGCCCGAGATCCCCCCGCTGCCACTCTACGATCGCGGGCGTAAATTTCCAGCTGAAGTCCTTACGCAACCCTTCATCGGCGAGCCCCCAGTCTGTCTGAAGGCGGCGGACCAGCCCATACGGGTTATCAACCGTACGGTCGCCGCCTATAACTGCGTAGAAGGTAATCTTGTCCGGCATCAGAATCCTTCCTTCTTGAAGTCCGCAATTCGAGCGGCGCCGCGCGGAGTCGGGATCCAGGACGACACCATTTTCTGAAAATTGCTAAGCTCGATCCGTTCGCGGCCTGAGGTTTGCGGGTTTCGCAGTCGCTCGTAAGCCTGATGTGTCACGTGATGCTTCGCATGAAAGCTTTCGCTACTGTGAAATTGCACTTCGAACCGTTGGCCTTGTGGGGTGATCCATCGAGTATTGATTCCCTTATATTCGGGATTCGACCATGAATTCTTCGAGTAGTACATCTGGTAGCCGCAGTCCTCCAGGCGCTGCTTAATGTCATAGTAGCCTGCACCGTAATCACCGGAGCGGAAACAGAACGTGTAGCGGACGGCATCCGGGATCTGCCGTGTGATCTCGCGTGCCGTAGAATCCGGGCTGCTTGTTTCCAGTGACGCCGCTACCTTTTCCAGCAGGCGGCTCTCGCTCTTCAATCGAAACTCAAATCCCTCAAGCCAGCCACGTCGAGCGTTATTAACCTCAGCAGCCCTGACGGCATCGCTAATTTCTGGCTCGGCTCGATACACATCTACCACGGAATCGGCCGCCTCCGACCGCCGCTCCGAGGTAATCGGCTGCTCCACCTTTCGGTGCTCGGTCCATGGCCACTTCTGTGCGTGGTCGCGCCACATGGCGAGGAAGCGGGGGACTTCGGTCCAGTAGGTGCGAGAGCGCTCCAGGTCGCGCTCGGGCTGGCCGGCGCTTAATGAATCTTTTGGCTGGGCCGACTCTTCCCTGGCCAGGCGCTCGCGGAAGGGGGCATCTTGGGCCTGCGCCCGGGCGTAGAGGCGCTCGTAGGCGCTCGCGCGGGTGAGCGTTGACAGGCGCTCGGCCAGCCTGGCGTCGAAATCCT
>JBEKCN010000465.1:0-4462 GCA_050014855.1 Streptosporangiaceae bacterium
TCGCTCTACGCCGCGCAGCGCGTCCGCCGCGGTCACCTGGCGGGCCGGTGACGTGTCCCACATCGCACCGTTGCGGATGGTGATTGTGTAGGTCTTGCCGCCGTTGCTGACCGTCGGCAGGGCCGTGGCCAGGTCGGCGGCCGGCGTCGTGGTCTGGCCGGGGACGGCCGGGTACGCGTACAGGCCGCGGATCCACATCCGCTCGCCGAGGTAACCGATCGTGTAGTAGCTGATGTTCGGGTCCATGTAGTCGACGTCACCCACGCCGAGCATGTTCAGGGTGCCGCCGCTCTTGGGACTACCCGAGCCGGGGTTGATGCCCTGCGTGCCCGACGACAGCGAGACCGAAGATCCCGAGCCACTTGTACCGCCAGATGACGAGCTTCCGCTGCTGCTGCATGCGGCAATAACGGACGCCGCCGCGACTAGGCCGACGCCGGAAGCAAACGCTTTGGAGCGTTTCCGCATCGACACTCTCCTCTCAATTCCGTGCATCTCCCGTGAAGTTGTCCACAGGCGCAATAGACCGGGGGCCGATCAGCCTCCGGGCGTGACGACACGCCAGCCTCGGCAGGCCGTCGCAACATCCTAGAATCGGTCGCACCTAATGTGAACAGCCATAACTACAATGCGTAGAATCGTGACTCGACGGTGACCATATGGGGTGATTTGGACCACAGTCACGCGTGTGCCCTCTTCACGTGTTGATGACCGTGGCGCTCCAGCGCGTCAGTAAGGCGGCCACGGAATGGCAGGCCAGTCCTCCGGCGGATAAGGGTGCACCCGGTGCTTGAGCAGCCGGTCGACCCGGATGCGCATGGCCTCCAGTTCCCCGGGGCTGAGCCACTGGGCCAGCTCGCTGGTCAGCTCACCGCTTTCCGCCAGGTCGAACACCCGCCGCAGGGCATCGGTCGCCCGGCGCGGCAGGCTCTTGCCGCGCCACTGCCACAGCACGGTCCGCAGCTTGTAGTCCTCCGCGAAGCAGACGCCGTGGTCGCAGCCGAACAGGTGGCCGCTGGGCACCGGCAGCAGGTGCCCGATCTTCCGGTCCGCGTTGTTGACCACCGCGTCGAAGACCGCGAGATCGCGCAGGCCGGGATGATCACCGCGCCGGGCGAGCTCGATGAGGTCGATCTCCGGGTCGACGTCGATCCACAGCTGGCACATACCCGGGCCGTACGGCCCGTCACGCATCACGGTCGGTGGCACCACGTCCCAGCCGCCCACCCGGGAGACCACGTAGGCGGCGACCTCCCGGCCGGCCAGGGTCCCGGTGGGGAAGTCCCACAGCGGCCGCTCCCCGGCGATGGGCTTGTAGACGCACGCGGCCGAAAGGTCGCCCGAGGTCACCGAGCAGTACCAGGTCTCGTTGGACGCCTCGATGAGGCGCCCCAGGATCTCCAGGCTGCCCTCGCGCAGCAGCTCCAGGGCCGCGTCCTCGCCCGGCGATGCCCCCGGGCCGGCGGCATCGCCGGGGGCGCCACCTTCCGCGTCGGATGCTCCTCGGTCGCGGCGCCTGGCGCCGGAGCGGCGGCCTGAGCCGGGTGGCCGGCGGCGGGGCGGGCTCGCGAAACCGTCAAGCACTGGCGCGGTGCCCGTTCTGCCGCGGGCACACGTGCCCGTCCGCGTTCAGCGGGAGGCCGCACAGCGGGCAAGGCGGCCGGCCGGCGGCCACGACCCGCAGCGCCCGCTGGGCGAACGCCCGGGCCGCCCCCGGCGTGATCCGGACCCGCAGCACGCCCGGCCCGTCGGCCGGCACCTCGTCGGCGAGCGGCTCAACCGGCTCCTCCGTCGCCTCCTGGGCCTCGATGACCACCCGGCCGTCGTCGCCGTCCCAGGCCAGCGCGATAGCGCCGACCCGGAAATCCTCCAGCACCGGCATGTCGAGGGGGCCGTCGTCCGCCGAGCCGGCCGCCGGCGGCGCCGGGACTTCGGGCAACTCGCCGCTGCGCCGCAGCACCTCGTCGAGCAGCTCGTCCAGACGTTCGGCCAGCAAGCTGACCTGGAACTTTTCCAGGGAGACGCTCGTAACGCGGCCACGGGAGGTCGCCTGCAGGTAGAACGTCCGCTCCCCGGGCTGCCCGACCGACCCGGCCACGAACCGTTCTGGCGGGTCGTACATGTAGACCGGCATGCTCCTATCCTTGCGCGTCCGCCGATGGTTCGCGAACGGCAGGTACCCCGGTCTGGGCCTCTTCCGGGCCATGGCCCGGATCCGCCCCGGCGCCGCCGCCCACCACCGCGTCACTTTCGTCCCGCCGGCTCTCGCCGCTGCCGTCCGGCGTTCGCGGTATCAGGTCCTCGATCCCGCCGCCGACGTCGTTCATCCGCACCAGGAACGGCCGCAGCGCCGTATAGCGGATGACGGTCAACGAGCACGGGTCGGCCTGAATCCGCTGGCTCAGGTCCAGGTGCAGCCCCAGGCAATCAGCGATGATGCCCTTGATCACATCGCCGTGCGAGCAGATCAGGTACGTTGCCTTGGCCCCCAGGACCGCGTTCCATTCCCGCACGGCGGCCACTGCCCGGTGCTGGGTGTCGAGCATGGATTCACCATCCGGCCCGGGGAACCGGACGGCGCTCGGATGCGCCTGGACGACCCGCCACAGCGGCTCCTTGGCCAGCTTCCGGAGCGGCTTCCCGGTCCAGTCGCCGTACCGGCACTCACCGAGCCGCTCATCGGTGCGGATTTCCCGGCCCTCGTCCACCCGGGCCGCCGCGATGATGTCGGCGGTCTCGCGGCAGCGCTCCAGCGGGCTGCTGATGATCGCGTCGAGCGGCAGGCGGGCCAGCCGCTCGCCGACCGCCTGGGCCTGCGCACGGCCGCGGTCATCCAGCGATATCCCCGGCGTCCAGCCCGTCAGCGCATGGCCGGTGGCCGCGGTCAGGCCGTGCCTGACCAGCAGAACGGTCGTCACCGAAGCGACTCTAGCCGGACTCAGGACCTGCGCCGCCCGGCGCGGGAAGGCGTGCGTCTGGCTGGCCCGCGTCTGGCTGGCCCGCGCCCGGCTGGCCCGCGCCCGGCTGGCCCGCGTCTCGCCCTGCATCGTTCCGCTCGGCAGCGTTTCGTTCATCGGGGCACACCACGAACAGCGCGGAACCGAATGTGACCAGGTCCCCGGCCTGCACCGGGACGGGCTGGCCGACCCGCCATCCGTTCAGCCGGGTGCCGTTGGTGGAGCCAAGGTCGGTGAGGAGCCACCGGCCGGCCGTGCGCTCCAGCCGGGCGTGCCAGCGCGACACCGTGGTGTCCTCGATGAGCAGGTCGCAGCGGCTGTCCCGGCCGATCGTGTAGCGACAGCCCACGGGGCTCGCGGTGGGCGGGAAGTACAGCGGGGCCGGGACGGACGGAACGGGCCCCGGAGCCGGGTCCGAGCGGCCGCGGACGCTGAACCGGACCGCATCGGCCAGCGCGTCGGCCTCCGCGGCCAGCAGCGCGCGCCCGCGCGAGGCGCGCTGGCTGAGGCTGGCCCGCAGGGCAGCCAGGGTGCCCGCGCCGGGACGGCGGCGCGGGACGTCGGTGAAGAGCCGGTCGAGCTGGCGCCGGTCCCGTGCCCCAAGCGCCTCGTCCACGCGCTGCATGAACGTCTCGTGCGAGAGCCGTCCCTCCGCGAACAGCTTGCCCAGCTCGCTGGCCGCCTCCTCGCGCTCCTCGTTGGACGCGCGGATGGCCTCGGGGTTGGTGGGCGCCTCCGCCGACGAGCCTCCCATAACAGAAGTATCACGGCCTTATCCCGCCGAGGGCAAGATCCCGCCGGGGGCCAGCGATCCGGCCGTCATGCACAGGGCTCGGCCCTGGCCGGAGCGGCCGCAGCTGACGCGGCGGCGCCCGGGTCGGGGGTCTGCAGCGGGAAGTGGCACGCGGCGACGTGACCGGGACCAAAGGAGCGCAGCTCTGGTTCCTGCTCGGCGCACAGTTCCTGCGCGAACGGGCACCGGGTGCGGAACCGGCAGCCGGACGGCGGGTTGATCGGGCTGGGCAGCTCGCCCCGGACGCCGACCTCGGTCTTGGCCTTTTCGCGTTCCGGCTCCGGCACCGGGATCGTGGCGATCAGCCCGGCGGTGTACGGGTGCGCCGCGCGCTCGTAGATGTCGTCCGCCGAGCCCATCTCGACCAGCTTGCCCAGGTACATGACGCCGATCTGGTCGGCCATGTACTTGACCACGGCGAGGTCGTGGGAGATCACCACGAAGGTCAGGCCGTGCAAGGCCTGCAGGCGCTTCATCAGGTTCAGCACCTGGGCCCGGATGGACACGTCGAGCGCGCTCACCGGCTCGTCGGCCACGATCACCCGCGGGCTCACGGTCAGCGCCCGGGCCAGCCCGATCCGCTGGCGCTGGCCGCCGGAGAACTCGTGCGGGTAGCGCTCGACCGCGTTGCGCGGCAGGCCGACCTCGCCGAGCAGTTCGAAGACGCGGTCCTGCTGCTCCCTTCCGCTGCCGATGTGCTGCACCGAGAGCG
>JBEKCN010000466.1:0-4455 GCA_050014855.1 Streptosporangiaceae bacterium
GCAGTACGCGTCACAGCGCGTTGAGGTACGTCATTCACAGTTCAATTGTCCGTCATGCCGTGCGCCGACGCGCCGCAGGTACACCTAGGCTCCGGCCGCCAGGTCCGGCGCCGCCACTGCCAGTCCGGGACGGCCAGCTCCAGCGTCCCGTTGGTGACCGCTTGGCCCGGGCGGCCGGTGTCGATGAACAGCAGCACCTGCGCCGCGGCCAGCGCGCCGGCCGCGGCGGCGAGCACGGTGTCGCACGCCTGCGGCTCCGGCCGGGAGCCGGCGATCTGGGCGAGGATCAGCGGCCAGGCCGGATCCCGCTCGGCCCGGGCCAGGTCCAGGCAGCGCAAGCATGCCGACCGGCCCGGGCTGACCAGCGGGCCGACCACGCCGACGGCTTCGGCGGCGGTCACCACCAGATGCGGGATCCGCTCCCGGACCAGCACCGCGGCCGGCCCGGGATCGCTGACCTCCGCGAGGACGACAAGATCCGGCTGCGCCACGCTGTCGCCGGTCCGGACCTCGGGCGCGATACGCCTGATGGCGCGGGCCGTCCCGGCCGCCCGGGGCAGATCCAGCTCGGCCAGACTCAGACCCGCGGGGGTGAGGTCCTGGGGCCGGGTGATCTCGGCGTCCTCGATCACGATCCGCCCGATCCCGGCGGCCGCGAGCAGGCTGGCCAGCCCGGAGCCGACCCGGCCCGCCCCGTGCACCCGGACGCAGGCTGCGCGCCGCCGGGCCAGGGTCCGGGCTCCGCCATCGCTGTCGCCGTGCGCCAGCGACGCGGTGGCCAGCTCCGGAGCGAGCCGGCCGCGCTGGTCCGCGGGCAGCGCACTGAGCGGCCGCGCCGCGGACTCAGTCAGCGCTCCGGCGCCCGCGAGTAAACCGAGCACCCGGTGGGCCGCCTCGGCCGGGACACCGGCCTGCCCGGCGGCTTCGATGATGGCCGTCCAGTCGCGGCTGCCGTCCAGCAGCGTAAGCACCGCGGCCGATGGGCCGATCCCGGACAGGGCCGTCGCGCGGCGGGGGTTGACCCCGATCTGCAGCGTGTCCCGGTTACGCCACACCGGCAGCAGCCCGGCCCTGAGCGCTGGTCTCATGCCGAAATCGTGACATACCGGGCTGACATTCCCGGGCCCACCGGAAGACCTGGGCTTACCGGAAAGCAAGGATCCCGGATGCGCGAGCGGTCTGAACCGGGACCGCAAGATCGCCTTCGCGAGCCGACCGTCCCCCTTCCCCTGAAGACGAAGGGCTCTGCCAAAGTGACCAAGTGCCCGCGCATCCGGGAACTCTGCTGGCGAACTTAGGAGCCGCGCCGCCACCGCGTCAACACAGCCTGTGGATAAAGCTGTGGACGACGTGGGAGTAACCGGCATGTTGCTGGGGAAATCCGCGCCGCCGCCCTGTGGGTTTCCCTGCGCGCAACGGCGGCCGCGCCCGCCTAGCTGGCAGAACGTCCTGCACCGCCTGTGGACGAAAGATTTTGGACGGCGTGTGAGCGGTTCTCAGCCGTGGGAGCCCTCCGGCCCATGGGAGCCCTCCGGCCCTCCTGAGCCCTCCGGCCCCTCTGCGTCCCCGGGCCCTCCTGAACCCTCCGGCCCGTCGCTGCCCAGGTCCTCCGCCTCGAGATCCTGGATGTCCAGCTCCGGACCGCCCCGGACGAAGCTGTCCGGGTCGTCCAGGTCCTCGGCCGTGGGCATCAGGTCGGGGTGCGCCCAAATCGCTTCCCGGCCGTCCACCCCGCGGGCTTCGGTCAGCCCGGCCCAGATGGCCGCGGCCTCGCGCAGCCGCCGCGGCCGCAGTTCCAGGCCCACCAGCGTCGCGAACGTCCGCTCCGCGGGACCGCCGCTCGCGCGGCGGCGCCGGATCGCCTCGGCCAGCGCGCTCGCGTGCGGCAGCCGGTCGGCCGCCGCGGCGTCCACCACCGTGGACACCCAGCCCTCGACCAGGGCCAGCGCCGTCTCCAGCCGGGCCAGCGCCACCTTCTGCGCCTCAGTGTTCTCCGGGCGGAACAGCTCACCCCCGGCCAGCGCCTCGCGCAGCGCCTCCGGGTTGCTGATGTCGATCTGCGGCATGGCCTCTTCCAGCCGGGACAGGTCGACGGTCATGCCCCGCGCGTAGGCCTCGACCGCGCCGAACAGGTGCGCGGTCAGCCACGGCACGTGGGCGAACAGCCGGTGGTGCGCGGCTTCACGCAGCGCGAGGAACAGCCGGACCTCACCGGCGTCCAGGCCGAGTCCCTCGCCGAACGCGGCCACCCCGGACGGCAGCAGCGCGGCCGTGCCCTTCGGGCCCAGCGGCAGGCCGATGTCGAAGGAGCCGACGACCTCGCTGGCCAGCTCCGCCACGGCCGCACCGGTTTGGCCGCCAATCATCGCCCCGCCGACCTGCTTCATCATCGCGCCCAGGCCACCCAGGCCGCCGAGCCCCCCGCCGAACGCGCCGAGCGCGGACTTCAGCTCCTCCGGGACGCCTTCCATCTGCGACGGGTCGACCTGCATCATGCTGCTCATGCCCTCGACCACGGTGGCGGCGATCGGCTCGCACAGCTTGGACCAGACCGGGAACGTCGCCTCCACCCACTCCGAGCGGCTCCAGGCCTCAATCGTCCGGATGCCGGATGGGAAGGTGGTGACGTCCTCCAGCCACAGGTCGGCCAGCCGCACCGCCTCGACGACGTCGTTGCGCTGCGAGCCCAGCACGCTGGGGTCCCCGGCCGCCGCGACCGCGTGCCGCGCCACGTTCTTGGCCAGATCCCAGTTGACCGGGCCGCCGCGGTACGACATCAGGTCGGCGAACTGGCGCAGCGCGTCGGCGAACTGCTGGGGGTCGCCGAACGGGTTGGCCCCGCCGAACGGGCCGCCCGGCTCGGGCGGCTGGCCTGCGCCGCCCATGCCTCCGCCTCCGCCTCCGCCTCCGCTGCCGCCGCCGCCACTTGCGCCGCTGCCGCCGGCGCCGCTGGCACCAGAACCACTGGATCCCCCGGGGTCACCGGGCCGCCGCTCCGGGTCCGGCAGGCCAAAGCCGAACGGACGATCATCCATTTGTCCGTCCTCTCGGGCAGGATGGAAGGGTCATGACCGTCACGTTATCTCGGGAGCGGCTTAATTTGAGAAACGGAGAAGGCCAGGTTCGCCAACGGCGCAGCGGAAACGGCGCGGCGGGCCGGCATCCGGCGGTGGCCGTCACTGGAGCGTCGCGCGGCATCGGGCGGGCCCTGACCGCCCATCTCGCGGCGTCGGCGTCCGTCCGCAAGGTCGTGGCGATCGACGATCACCGCGGCGACGTGCCCGGCGTGACCTGGCGGGTGGCCGACGTGCGCGACCCCGCGCTGGCCGGCCGGCTGGCCGGGGTGGACGTCGTGGTGCACACTGACCTCGACCTGGCGCCGGACTCCGAGCACCGGGCCCGGCGCGCGTTCAACGTCCGCGGCGCGCAGACCGTGCTGACCGCGGCGGCGGCGGGCCGGGTGGGCCGGGTCATCCTGGTCACCAGCGCGATGGTGTATGGCGCGCGGGCCGACAACCCGGTGCCGCTGCCGGAGACCACCCCGCTGGCGGCCGACGTGGACAGCAGCGTGGCCGGCGACCTGCTGGAGGTCGAGGAGGTTGCGGGGCGGTCGCCGCGGTCCCACCCGGGCCTGGAGGTGACCGTGGTGCGCCCGGCCGCACTGGTCGGCGACGACATCGACACCATCGTGACCCGGCACTTCGAGGCGCCGCGGCTGCTGACGGTCAAGGGCTGCGAGCCGCGCTGGCAGTTCTGCCACATCGACGATCTCGTCTCGGCCCTGGAGCTCGCCGTCACCGGGGAGGTCACTGGCGAGTTCGCGGTGGGCTGCGACGGGTGGCTGGACGCCGAAGCCGTCTGCGAGCTCAGCGGGCTGCGCGGCATCGAGCTGCCCGCGAGCCTGACGTTCGGCACCGCGCAGCGCCTGCACCGGGTCGGGGTGACCCCGGCGCCCGCGGCCGACCTGCGCTACGTCGTCTACCCGTGGGTGGTCGACTGCGCCACCCTGCGCGCGGCCGGCTGGCGGCCGAAGTATGACAACACCGCGGCCCTGCAGGTCCTGCTGGAAGGGCGCGGTGGCCGGCACGCCGTGGCCGGCCGGCGGATCACCCGTAAGGAGGCGACGATCACGGCCGCAGGCGCCGCGGCCGGTGCGGGCGCCGTCATCGGGACCGCCGCGATCGTCCGGATCGCGCGGCGACGCCGCCGGAGCGGCACCTGACCACGGGGCCGGGTAACCTGGGGCCGGTGAGTCCCATCCGCCTGATCGGGCTGCGTGACACGCCGCTGTCGGTCGATGAGGTGCAGGCCGCGGTGATGGCAGACGGCGCGGGCGGGATCGCGCTGTTCGCGGGCGCCGTGCGCGACCACGACCACGACCGTGCGGTCACCGGCCTGACCTACAGCGCGCATCCGTCGGCCGAGGCGGAGCTGCGCCGGGTCGCCGAGGAGGTC
>JBEKCN010000467.1:0-4450 GCA_050014855.1 Streptosporangiaceae bacterium
GATCTACATCTGGGAAGCCGGCGACGGGCGCCAGTTCTACGGCTTTCCCTCGTTCGCCGACCCCACCGGCGGGCCTGCCGACGGGGTCAAGGTCGCTTTCTTCCGGGGCGGCCAGGCCTGCATGCCGGGGACCGTCGACCGTAAGGTCAGTCCCGCTGAAATTGACCAGATGCGGGAGTTCGTCGCGCCGCGGATGCCGGATCTGCCCGGGACGTTCCTCAAGGCCGTGACCTGCATGTACACGAACACTCCGGACGAGCATTTCGTCATCGCGCGGCATCCCGAGCACGAGCAGGTGATCGTCGCGTCCGGCTTTTCCGGGCACGGGTTCAAGTTCGTGCCGGTGGTCGGGGAGATCCTGGCCGACCTGGCCTCCGACGGCGCCACCTCCCATCCGATCGGCCTGTTCGATCCGCTGCGGTTCACGCCAGCCGGGGAGGGGCTGTGGTGACCGCGAGCCGGGGACCGCCGGGCTCAAGGCCCGAGCTGATCCAGGCGCGCGGCCAGGAACGCGCGTTCGGCGGCGTTCTCAGTGAGCAGCAGCGCCTCCTGGTAAGCGAGCCGCGCCTCGTCCGTGCGCCCGAGACGGCGCAGGAAGTCCGCCCGGGAGGCGGACAGGTAGCCGTATCCGGCCAGCTCCGGGCTCTCCGCCAGGGCGTCCAGGTCTGTGAGGCCCGCCCTCGGGCCGTCGGCGAAGCCAACCGCCACGGCCCGGTTGAGCGCGACCACAGGAGACGGCCAGCGCCGCATTAGCACGTCATAGAGCCCGACAATCTGCACCCAGTCGGTGTTGGCGAAGCTGGGCGCCTCATCGTGCACGGCCGCGATCGCCGCCATCAGCGTGAAACGGCCCGGGGGGCCGGTCCCCAAGGCTTCCCGGACCAGGGCGGCACCTTCAGCGATCTTGGCAGTGTCCCAGCGGGTCCGGTCCTGCTCGGTCAGCAGGACCAGCCGGCCGGTCCCGTCGACCCGGGCATCGCGGCGGGCGTCGGTCAGCAGGATCAGCGCCAGCAGGCCGGTGACCTCATGGTGGCCGGCCAGCAGGCCGCGCAGCATGCGGGCCAGATCCAGCGAGCGCTCGGCCAGGTCGGTCCGCATCAGCTCATCGCCAGCCGGGGCGGCGTACCCGGTGCTGTACAGCAGATGCACGACGGTCAGCACCGCATCCACCCGTTCGGGCAGTTCAGCGAGTGGCGGCACCCGGTAGGGAATGCGGGCGGCGGCGATCTTCTTCTTCGCCCGGGTGATGCGGGCCGCCATCGTCTTCTCGCTGACCAGGAAGGCGCGCGCCACCTCCGCGGTGGACAGCCCGCACAGCAGTCGCAGCGCCAGCGCGACCTGCGCGTCGTTGCTGAGCGTCGGGTGACAGCAGGTGAAGACCAGCCGGAGCCGGTCATCGGGAATCTGCGCTTCGGGCGTACCAGCCGACCGGGCTGAACCGGCTGAACCGGCTGAACTGGCCGGCCCGGCTGAACTGGCCGGCCCGGTCAGGGCGCACGCCCCTGGGCCGTCGTCGGCGAGCCCCGTGCCGGGCGCCAGGGCCGGGTCGGTGACCAGCAGAGGCAGGACCCGGCGCGCGGTCGCGTCGCGGCGCAGCAGGTCCAACCCGCGCCGCCGGGCGACCGTGGTCAGCCAGGCCCCCGGGCGGCCGGGGATCCCGGTGCTGCCCCAGGTGTCCAGGGCCCGGGCGTAAGCGTCCTGGACACACTCTTCGGCCAGGTCGAGGTCGCGGGTGACGCGCACCGTCGCAGCGAGCACGAAGGCCCACTCACGACGGTGCGCATCCGCGACCGCGGCCGCCACGGCTGGATGCGCGGTCATGACGATCTGGTGGCCTCCGGCGCCGGTGCCAGCGTCAGCTCATGTCCCAGACGGGCCGGACCTCCACGCCGCCGAACCGGGTCGGCACCTGCTTGGCGACGGCGAGGGCCTCGTCCAGATCGGCCGCCTCGATGAGATAGTAGCCGCCCAGCGCCTCCTTCGTCTCCGCGAACGGCCCGTCCGTGACCGTGCTGCTGTCGGCCGGGCCGGGACGGATCGAGGTGGCCGTCGCGGCGGACTGGAGCGCGTTGCCGCCGCGGATCACGCTCTCGTTCCGCTGACCGAACTCGACATGCTCCTTAAGCAGTTGCGCGTTCTCGTCCGGGGTCGCGCCGGCCCAGGCGGCTTCGTCGGCGTAGATCAGGATCAGGTACTGCGTCATGGTGCCTTCTTTCCCCTTACGTGGCCCGTCTCCCGGGCCGTTCTACCTCACCGACGCGCGGCCACGGCCCGGATCGACAGCCACGGGTCAATTCTTTCCCAGATCTGCCGGTCTTTCCCTAACTTGCCAGGCAGGCCGGATAACCGCCCGGGGGGCTGCAAGACCGGCTCGGCGCAGGCCGGAGATCCGCTCCGGGACACGTCGTATCTGCTCGTCATATCTGCTCGGCGCAGGCGGGAGAGGTTCGCGCAGGCAATCCACCCGGGCAGGCGCGAGATCGGCTGGGCGCGGAATCGACCAGCCGGGCGCCTCGTCAGCGGCACAGGATCCGCCAGGTCCGGACGGCCGCGCCCGCCCTCTTTTCACTCTGAGTAGTATAAACAATTGCTTCATGTATTACTAATGGCGGCTATGGGCGTGCGTCGTGTGATGCTTCTGTTGGTTATCACGAGACCATCACAGAATTTCGTCGATTTACCTGCGAGCCCCCCGCGCGTCCTGACATGCTCTCCAGCGGCACAGGACACCGCCAAGGGTGCAGCAAACACCGTGAAGGTGCTCCGGAGCCGCGAGAGATCACGAACGTGATCCCAGCTTCGGCCGAACCGAAAACCTGCTCCCACGAGCAGCGTAAGTAAGCAGGCACCGATACGACGATGGGGAGCTTTGTGGGTTCAGCGCATAGGCACGGCCGCAAGATGAAGCTCGTGCGGTCGGGACGGCACACAACGCCGTCGCAGGTGGAGAAGGTCGCTGAGAAGGCAGGCAAGGCAGCACCCGCAATGGCGGTCACCGCGGGCGCGCTGATGGCCGTCCCGCACGGCCACGCCGCGGCCCCCGTCGAGCACCGCACCGTGGCAGAGGCCGTCATGACCGCCAAGACGGAGCACGCCGCGGCTGCCGGCGCCAGTTCTGCCGGACAGGCCCTGGTTGCCACCAAGGCCGCCGCCGCTTACGCGGGCTCCGTCCACCTGGACGCGGTCACCCATGCGGCGGAGACCAGCCAGAACTACTCCGTCCACTCCGGCGACACGCTGTCCAGCATCGCGGGCCACTTCTACGGGAAGTCCGGCGACTGGCAGTGGCTCTACCACGTGAACAACAAGACCGTCTCCAACCCGAACCTGATCTACCCAGGCCAGGCGCTGAGCGTCCCGGCCGACCCGCCCGCCGGTTACACACTGCCCGCGTCCGAGCTGCCGGCCACCACGTCGAGCATCTCAGGCTCGCAGGGCAGCGGGTACCAGGCCCGGCACGCCGCCCCGGTCCAGAGCAGCACCAGCGAGAGCAGCGCGCCGCCTGCGGCGACCAGTGCGCCGACGGCGACCGTCTCGCAGGTCTCGAGGGGGGCCACGACGACCGCGGCAGGCACGTACAGCTGCAGAGGCCTGGAGTCGCTGTGGGAGCAGGCAGGCGGTTCGGCGGGTGACGCATTCATGGCCGCGGAGGTCGCCATGGCCGAGTCGGGCGGCGACCCGAACGCCATCAGCCCGACCGCGGACTATGGCCTGTGGCAGATCAACGCCTCGCATGGCGCAGAGGCCACGCTCAACCCGCAGGGCAACGCCGAGGCCGCCGTCGCCATCAGCTCGGACGGCAGCGACTGGGGCGCGTGGACGACCTACACGACCGGGGCCTACGCCGACCGCTGCTAGCAGCCGGAAGCGGCCGGTAACCGCTGCCGCGGCGCTGACCGCGCAATGGTTACCGTCCGAGCGGCCCGGTGCGCCACACACCAGGCGGAACATGCTGAAGCCCCTGCGGGTGGTACCACCCGCAGGGGCTTCAGCGTGTCGCGACCGGGATGGCGAGCCGCAGTAGGCTCAGTCAGCCGGCCCGCTGGCGAACGTCACCGTGGCGGTCTGGGTCTGGCCGGAGGCGTCGGTCCAGCTGATGCTGACCTTGTCGCCGGGGTGGTAGGCCGCGATGATCGACTGCATCTGCGTCGCCGAGGTGACCGACTGGCCGCCGATGGATGTGATCACGTCACCAGCGCTCAGCCCGGCACTGGCCGCGGGCGAACCGGACAGGGCCCCTTCGATCTGCACACCCGAGGTCGTGCTGGTGCCGCCGTCACCGCTGCCGTAGCCATAGCCGCCATCACCGCTTGAGCCGTAACCGCCGCCGTAGCCATAGCCGCCGTCACTGCCCGAGCCGTAACCGCCGCCGAGACCACCCGCGCCGGAGCCGGAGCCGGTGCTGGAGCCGGTGCTGGTGCTGCTCACTTCGACGCCAAGGAAGGCGGTG
>JBEKCN010000468.1:0-4439 GCA_050014855.1 Streptosporangiaceae bacterium
AGCGTGTCGTCGCCCTTGCCGATGGCCGTCCACGCCTGAGCCTGGGCCTGCGTGGGTGCTACGAAGACGCCAGAGAACCACGCCCGGGTCGCGGCGGAGAAGTTCTCCAGCGACTCGGCGGGTACAGGGTTTTCTGACATCCTTCCAGTTTGCCCCGACCCTCTGACAGTCCAGTACGTTCGCGCTCAGCCCTCAGCTGACATGGGCCTTTATCAGCTCGCAGCTGACCAAACTCCTTACAGGGCGCAAGCCCGGCCGTTCAGGGCGGGGTTAGCCCGGATCGGCGGGTAAGCTATCGTTCGCGCGCAAGCGCCTACCGCCGGGCTGGCGGAACGTCAAAGCCTGTGGAGCGGGTGTAAGACCAGGGGAAACCCTGGCGGTCTGTGCTGAAGCAGGAACCCCCACGGAGCGGCAGCTAGGCACTTCCTCTCCCGTGGGAGAGGTCAACGAGCGGGGCGGGCTATACCGGACACCAAACCGGTGCCCGCCCTGCCTATAATGGCCGTGCCTAGCTGTAAACCGCTCCGTGGAATCCTGGCCCTTCAGGGCCGGGAGGATGTCAAATCGATCCCGTCAGCCGCCGGCGCTTACCGAGCTGCCGCTACGCACCGAGCCGGTCAGCTTCCCGCTCGTCGAGCGCACCTCACAGACCACCGTCCGCTCGCCGGCGTCCCAGGCCTGCTGCCCCGGGTACACATACGACTGCGCGAGGTTCGTGGCCGCGAGCTGCGGGTTCAGGTAGCCGGCCAGCCGGCTGGCGCAGCCCGACGAGGCTTCCTGCCCGATCGCCGCCGTGCCCGGCCACTTGTCCCCGCTGAGATGGAAGGTCCCGAACACTTCCGCGTCGTGGGCGCCCGCACAGGGGACGACGTGGACGACGGTCCCGTTCGGCGTGAAATTGATGCAGTCACCGACCTGCGCGCTGAACACGGCGGCCTGGTGGTAGCGGACGGTAACCGTGCCGTGGAAGCCGTGCGTGAGCCAGGCAGTGACGCCCGCCGCGGCGCCGACGACGACGCAGACCACCAGCGCGATCAGGCCGACGGTGCCCAGCCTCCGGTCCCGGGGCGGGCTCGCGTCCGGCTGCGCGCTCTCGCTGCTGCCTTCCGTTGGCGTCTGGGCCCCCGACGCAGGTGAGGACATCCCCGCTCCGCACGTGTGCAGTAGTGCCGGGCCCGCGGGCAGCGCAGGTACTTTCCGCGTGGCGATCGGCGTTGTTATTTACCGAACGTTCTATGTAACCGTTATGTACCCAGCCACGTGAATTTTTCTCGCGATAACCCGAAAATGATCTATCTCTCTCTTCGGCTCCGTCGGCGGCGGCCAACCCGCGCCGCGCCCGCAGTAGCCTGGCCAGGTGCGGCTCACGGCGTTCTGGGAACGGATGAATGCGCAGTTCGGCGAGGCTTACGCGCAGAGCGTGGCCAAGGACTACGTGCTGGCCGGCCTGGGCGGCCGGACCGTGGATCGGGCGCTGGCCCACGGCGAGGACGTGAAGACGGTGTGGCGGGCCGTATGCGAAGCGTTCAACGTGCCGGACAGCCTGCGCTGACGGCCCCGGCGCGGACTGGTCGCCAGGCCCTGCATACCGGCCGGCTGCCCGGTCCCCGGGCCGCTTTCAGCCGGCTGCCGGGCTCGGCCGGGGCGCTTTCGGCCGGCCGGGAGGCGTCCGGGAGGCGTCCGGGACTGGCCCGCGCTACCGCCTGCTCTTGGCGGTGTTGGTCTTCTCCGGAACGATCTTGAGAATGATCCGGCCCCCGGGCCCGATGGGAGCGCTGTACTCGGTACCCACGTACCTGCGGGAGAGCTCGTCGATGTGCTGGCGCGCTTCCGGGCCGCCCACAGTATCCACCACGTGCCCACGGACCTCGGACCAGTCCCACGGATCGTCGCTGGCCTGGATGAGCACGGTGATCCGCGGGTCCCGGGCCAGGTTCTTCGCGCGCTGCCGGGTCGGCTCGGTGTTGACGAGCAGGTACTCGCCGTCAGTGTCGACCCAGGTGGGCAGCGCCTGGGGCTGGCCGTCCGGCATCAGCGTCACCACGGTGGCCAGGTTCTTCCCCTTGGCCAGGCGTACGGTGTCCTCGTCGAGCGCCATCCGCGTGTCCTTCCTGTTCCCGCTGGCCTGTTTTCCGCTGGGCTGTCTTTCAGCCGGGCAGTCAGCAGGCTAGTGCCCGGCCGCCGGCGCTGGCCGACCGGCGTGTCGTGTCCATGATCGAACAATAGTTCGCTTACAGTAGGCGCGGATGCCCGGAGAATGTCAGTGGGCGCGCGTAGCGTCTGGCATTGACACCGCTGGCGGATGCCGGCGGATGAGATAGCAACGAACCCGACAGGGAGTTCCCAATGGCAGCGAACAGCAGGCCGAGCGTCGAGCGGGCCGGCGACAGGGACAAGGCCCTTGAGACTGCGCTCGTCCAGATCGAGCGGCAGTTCGGCAAGGGCTCGGTCATGCGGCTCGGCCAGGAGGGTCATGTTCCGGTAGAGGTCATCCCCACCGGGTCGATCTCGCTGGATGTCGCGCTTGGCATCGGCGGCCTGCCGCGCGGCCGCATCGTGGAGATATACGGACCGGAGAGCAGCGGGAAATGTCTCACCGCCGACACCTATGCGTGGACGAGTCGCGGGCTGGAGACGATCGCCGAGGTCTTCGCGCACGCCGGAATGAAGGCGAGCTGCACGTCACGCGTAACTGACATCAGCGAAGCTGGTATTCGCATGGTCAATGAACGCGGCGCCCTTGAGGGCGTTGCCGCGCTGACTCACAACAACCGCAAGCCCGTTCTCCGACTCCGGCTGCGGTCCGGCCGTACGATCAACGTCACGCACAACCATCCGCTGCGGGTGATCAGCGAGCGAGGTTTCATCGTCTGGCGCGAGGCAGGGCGAATCAGGGCGGGAGACACCCTCGTCTCTGCGTTGTTCGGGGCCACCGAGGCGGCGGAAGGCGATGGCATCAGTGAGGATGAGGCCGTCCTGCTTGGCTATCTCGTCGCGGAGGGAACGCTCTGCTACGACTACTCCATCCGGTTCACCAACTGGGATCCCGAGGTGAGCGGTGAGTTCACCAAGCTCATGGAGGGCCTGTTCGGGGTTCAGGTTCGTTGCTACTACGGGAAAGAGTTCGCAGTCCCTGGCAAAGCTATCCGAGAGCGGTTCGCCCAGGAATACGGTCTCGATTATATGACGGCCGCGGGCAAGAAGGTCCCCGCCTGTATCCGGACCGGGGGGCACAAGGCACAGCGAGCTTTTCTTTCGGCCCTCTTTGAAGGTGACGGATGGATTGACCCGACCTCTACCATCGGGCTGGGAACCGCATCGGAGGAGCTTGCGCGCCAGGTGCAGCTCATGCTCTATGGACTGGGTATCCCAGCGACCGTCTCGTCCAAGCACAATGCAAAGTATGCCCGTGACTACTGGGCGGTGACGGTCAATCCCTCGGTGGCTGGGCGGTTCCTTACGGAGGTTGGTTTCCGTTCTGCGCGCCGCCGGGCGCAGGTAGAGAAGTGCTTCAAGATGTCGCCCCGGGATCCGCAATTCGAAAATATCCCGCATCTTGCCGGGTTGCTTCGTGACCTACGTGATGACTGCGGAGGAGATCGGGCGTTCGACCGTATCGCAGGTGATCTCTTCCGGCCAGAAATGAATTTGGCCTGTTCTCGCCAGCGGCTGGCGAAGATAGTCGGATGGTGCGAGCGCCGTGAGGATCGGCTATCTGCGGGTGCACTGACGATCTTGCATTACCTTCGGGTGCTTGCGGAGGCGCCGTACACCTATGAGGACGTCGTTACGGTCGAGGACGCTGGTCTTCAGCCGACATTCGATGTTGTCCTGCCGGAAACCCACAGCTTCCTGGCCAATGGTGTGCTGTCTCACAACACGACAGTGGCGCTGCACGCGGTCGCGAACGCCCAGAAGGCCGGGGGCATCGCCGCGTTCATCGACGCCGAGCACGCGCTCGACCCCGATTACGCCAAGAAGCTGGGCGTCGACACCGATCAGCTGCTCGTCTCCCAGCCGGACACCGGCGAGCAGGCGCTGGAGATCATGGACATGCTGATCCGGTCCGGCGCGATCGACGTCATCGTGGTCGACTCGGTCGCGGCGCTCGTGCCAAAGGCTGAGATCGAGGGCGAAATGGGCGACAGCCACGTCGGCCTGCAGGCCCGCCTCATGTCCCAGGCCCTGCGTAAGATCACCGGTGCGCTGAACCAGGCCAAGACCACCGCGATCTTCACCAACCAGCTCCGCGAGAAGGTCGGTGTCATGTTCGGATGCATGACCTACTCGACGCGGGTCACCCTGGCCGACGGCACCCAGGAGAAGATCGGCAAGATCGTCAACCAGCGAATGGACGTCGAGGTCCTTTCCTACGACCCGGAAACCGACCGCGTCATCCCCCGCAAGATCGTGAACTGGTTCAACAACGGCCGGGCCGA
>JBEKCN010000469.1:0-4435 GCA_050014855.1 Streptosporangiaceae bacterium
CGGCTCGTCCCCGGCGGCGGCCGGTGAGCCCGGCCAGCAGCCGCACCGGTAAGCCAGCATAGGAACGGAAACCAGCCATGCACCTGGTCATGATCGGCGGCAGCGACGCTGGGATCAGCGCCGCCCTGCGGGCCCGCGAGTTCGATCCCGGGGCCGAGGTCAGCGTGGTCGTCGCGGACGCCTACCCGAACTTCTCCATCTGCGGCATCCCCTACTACATCTCCGGCGAGGTCACCCACTGGCGCAACCTCGCCCACCGCACCACCGCCGACCTGGAAGCCACCGGGATGCGCCTGCGGCTGGACACCACCGCACGCCGGATCGACGTGCCGGGACGCAAACTCCTCGTGACCACTCCCGATGGTCACGAGGAGCTGGTCGCCTACGACAAGCTGGTCATCGGCACCGGCGCGGTCCCGGTCCGCCCCCCGATCGGCGGCCTGGACGTCCTGGGCGCCGATAACGGCGTGCACCTGCTGCACTCGATGGGCGACACCTTCGCCGTCATGCGCACCCTCGAGGAATCCGCGCCGGCTACCGCGGTGATCGTCGGCGCCGGGTACATCGGCCTGGAGATGGCCGACGCCCTCACCACCCGCGGCCTGCACGTCATCCAGATGGAACAGCTGCCCGAGGTGCTGCCTACCGTCGATCCCGCGCTCGGGCATCTCGTCCGCGCCCAGCTCGCCGACCGCGGCGTTGAGGTCCTGACCGGCACCACGGTGCGGCAGATCACCCGCACGGGCGGCGAGGCGGGGGAGCTTCAGGTGGAGGCCACCGCCGCTGACGGCACGGCGGTGACCCGGCAGGCTGACATGGTCCTGGTCGTCGTGGGTGTCCGCCCCGACACCACCCTGGCTGCCAGCGCGGGGGCTGCGCTGGGGGCCAGGGGCGCGATCGGCGTGGACCGCGGCATGCGGACCAATCTCCCTGACGTATACGCCGCCGGGGACTGCGTGGTCACCTGGCACCGGCTGCTCGGCGAGACCTACCTGCCACTCGGCACCACCGCCCACAAGCAGGGCCGCGTGGCCGGGCAGAACGCCCTCGGCGGGGACCGGGAGTTCGCGGGGAGCCTGGGCACCCAGGTGGTGAAGATCTTTGACCAGGCCGCCGCGCGCACCGGGCTGCGCGACCACGAAGCTGCCGCCGCCGGGTACGACCCGGTCACCGTCCAGTCCGAGGCTGATGACCACAAGGCCTACTACCCCGGCAGCCACCGCATCACGATGCGGTTCACCGGCGACCGCGGCACCGGGCAGCTTCTCGGCGTGCAGCTGTTCGGGCACCGGCACGCCGAGATCGCCAAGCGCATCGACATCGCCGCCACCGCCATCTTCCACGCCATGACCGTCGACGGGCTCAGCGACCTGGACCTGTCCTATACCCCACCCCTCGGCAGCCCCTGGGAAGCCATCCAGATAGGCGCCCAAGCCTGGCTCCGCGAAACCGGGCAGCCCTAACCCACCTCACGTCAGCAGAGGAAAACCATGCCAGCCAACGACGGACGGCATCACCGCATCACTCACCGCACGCGCACGGGCACCCTAAGTGCATGCGCCGCCGCGATCGTCGTCCTCGCCCTCGGCGCATGCAGCAGCACGACTACCACACCTGCCGCGAGCACCGCGGCCAGCGCCAGCGCCGGGCCGGGCGGGGGAATAGTTCACGGTGACCGCGGGGTGCTGCTGATGGTATCTGGCGAAGGCCAGGGCGAAGAACGGGGCGACGTACGTCGAACCCGCCCCGGTGAGGGTAGGTGGGAGACTTGGCGTGCTGTATCCCTCCGGCGCCGAACCAGACTGGGCAGGTGCCCTGGAGCCGATGTGCGCAGCGTCAGGCCGGCTTCCCTGCGCTGATTGGCGCAGGGAGGTTACCGGCACGCTGGAAGGCGGCATTGATGACTTCTATGGCTGTGGCGCGGTCCTGCCAGCCGCGAACGTCGGTGTCTTTCCCCGGCTCCAGTTCCTTGTAGATGTCGAAGAAATGCCCGATCTCGGCGGCAACGTGCGGGGGAACGTCGCCCAGGTCCTGCAGGCCGGCGAACCGGGGGTCATGGGCGGGAACGGTCAGCACCTTGGCGTCGGGGCCGTGCTCGTCATGCATCCAGAACACGCCGATAGGACGGGCGGTGACCAGGCAGCCGGGAAAGGTCGGCTCCTCGAGCATCACCATCGCGTCCAGCGGATCGCCGTCCTCGCCCAGCGTCTCCGGTATGAACCCGTAATCCAGCGGATAACGGGTTGAGGTGAACAGCATCCGGTCCAGCCGGATCCGGCCTGTCTCGTGATCCATCTCGTACTTGTTCCGCGAGCCCTGCGGGATCTCGACGATAACCTCGACCTCCACCATGCCTCCTCAGCTAACCGGATGTGACGCGTTACCGATCAGGATGCGGTTCCTGGTGGTCACATCGGCGCGCACATGCGCCTCCACCGGTTGCCCATCCGGTAGAAGCCATCAGCCATTGCGGCGGTTAAGGCGGGCTTCATCGCCTGGAGCGCATTTTACCCCGGGACGGATCCGGAGATCAGGGGTGAAGAGCCGCTGCTATTTCGCCCGGAAGGCCGGGCGCGCACAAGAAAAGAGACGCGGGCTGTGCTGGGACCGCACCGGCGCGTCACAGTTCAAACGGGCGATGAGGCTCGCCTGAACTGCGGAGCCCGGCGCCGCGTGCCCGACGTGCCCGAGCTTCCGCTGATGGCCTCTGCTAAGCGATCGCCCTCACGGCGAGGAGGCCCGCGATGCAATTCACCCTGTAGCTGCGGATCGTCATCTTGAGTATGGAACCCGGCGGCTGGTGTGACTGGTGCGGCGTTCCGTCCGCGTCAACGGTCAGCTACGTGCTTGAGCCCGCGGCGGGCGGCGCCCCGGCGGCTCTGCGGATCCTCACCTATTGCGAAGCGTGCGAGGGCGCGTGATCTCATGACAGCCGCAGGCTGCCATGCACGGCTGAGCCGGAGCCGGTCGTCGCGGCGGCCAGCCTGTGAATGCTGTGATAACGGCAGAGGAAAATGCCTAGCGGTCACGACTGCCCTGTCCGCTCGGAACGTACGGGCCGTTCTGGGTCATCTTCGGCGGTTTCGAGACGCTGTTCCTGGGCCGACTGGCCGGTGGCGGCATCCGCCCTGGTCGGCCCCGCTCCTTCAGGGATGGCACAACCTCCCGAAGCCTGCGGCCAAAGATCGCCAGACGACGGCGTTGCGGACTGATGGTCCGCAGGCAGATGACCATGGCACATTCGTCACCGATGCCCTCATCGACCTGTACAGCAGAAACGAGATCGCGGCCAGCATTCTGCTGCGCGGCATGGAAGGTTTCGGGCGGAAACATCACCTGCGCACCGACAGCTCGCTGAGCCTTTCGGAGCACCTGCCGCTGACCGCCATAGCGGTTGACACCCGGCCGAACATCGAAGCGGTGCTCGGCCGGACAGTCGAGCTCAGCCGACCTGGGCTCGTCACCCTCGAACGCGCACGGCTCCTCAGCGACGAGATCGATCCCGTCGGCATTGTGGAGAACGCCGATGAGGCAACCAAGCTGACGGTCTATTTCGGGCGCCACGATCGCGTCTACGGAGTACCGGCCTTCGAGGTGATCTGCGAAGTGCTGCATCGCCGCGGCATCGCCGGCGCCACCGTACTACTCGGCGTCGACGGGACTGCCCACGGCCGGCGCCAGCGGGCCCCGTTCTTCAGCCGCAACGCCGAGGTCCCGATGATGGTGATTGCCGTGGGATCCGGGGACCGGATCGGCCTGGTTCTTCCCGAACTTGGCAGTCTCCTGCGGCGCCCGCTTATGACCCTGGAGCGGGTCCGTATATGCAAGCGCGACGGGCAACTCATCAACCGCCCGGAGGAGGTAAACGGGGTCGATGACCATGGCTTCCCGCTCTGGCAGAAGCTCACCGTCTACACATCCGAAGCGGCCAGGCACAACGGCCAGCCGATCCACCGCGCCATCGTGCGCCGGCTACATTCCGCCGGGATCAGCGGCGCGACCACCCACCGCGGCATCTGGGGCTTTCACGGTGACCGGCCGCCACACGGCGATCATTTCCTCCAGCTAGGCCGCCACGTCCCCGCCGTCACGGTCGTGATCGACACGGCCGAACGCATCTCCACGGCGTTTGACGTCATCGACGAGCTCACCAGCGCGCAGGACCCGGAGATCCCGGGTTCAGGCGCCTTGTCGTGGCTGCGACGGCCCCGCTCCCGCGGGGGCAGCGCCCAGGTGAGCACGCTGGCACGGACACCCGTTCCGCCACGCCACGGCTGCTGGCCGCGGTCAGCCTGCCGGGCGTTCGGTTTCATCTGGTCCTTCGTCCGCCGGCCCGATGGAGATGAGTTCTAGGCCCAGCTCCTGGGTCTGCTGGATGAGCCCGTGCAGATGCGCCTGGTCGATCACGAGCCCGGTCAGCACCGTGGTGCCCGCA
>JBEKCN010000470.1:0-4425 GCA_050014855.1 Streptosporangiaceae bacterium
GGCATCAGGCTCGGCCTGGTTGTTTTATTTGGGGGGCGGGGGTGTGCCTGGCCTCGTGTTCGGCGTGGCGCTCAGCGCCCTTTTTGTGTATCTGGGCGGCGCGGGCGTTGCCGCCGACCTGGCTTCTACCCGGCGGGGGTTGGGACGCGAAGTACGGGGCTCGGTCTACCGCGATCGCCGGACGTTCCTGCCGGAAAAGCGCTACGACCTGGCCACGGCGACCAGTGCCTACGTCAAGAACGTCCACACGTCACCCGGGGAATACGTCTACGTGAGTTCTGACTGCCTGTACCTGTGCCTGTCGCTGCGGGGCCGCGGGAAGCGGAAGATCCGGCTAGCGGGGGGCGCCACGTTTCTCGGCGTCGTCGGCCCTGACCAGGCACGCCTGATGCTGGCGCTGGCCGACGTGCTCGCCGGGAGTCCTGATTGCGGCGCCATCGGGCAGGCAGTCGCCGATCTGCGCATGCTCGCCACAGCACCATCCGGCCGGGTCCGCGAGTGGATGGGCACCACCGGGCAGCTACGGCCTGGTAAGCGGCAGTTCCACGTCCCCCCGAGTGCTCAGCGGGAAACGCGCGATGCACCCCGGGCCCCATCACCGTGAGACCGATACCCGCCAAGTACCCAGTGTGGCGCAAGACCTACTTGTGGCTCATATCAATCGCAGGGGCTGGAACGTGCATCGCGGTCCTGGCCGCAGCCCTCGCGCCAAGCCCGGGGAATCACTACCAGCCAGTTGGCGGAGTCCTTGGCAGCCTGGGCCTGCTGTTCTCCATATGGATAGGCTGGTGCGCTCACCGGGTACCCCTTGGCGCACCCGATTCCGCTCCGGTCACAAACTCGCTCAGCGAGGGCAAGCCAGGCATCACGGCAGCCAACGACGCTGTGATACGCGATAGCAGGGACCTGCTGCTGGCACGCCGAAAGGCCCTGGCGATTGTGCGGGACGAGCCAGACCTCGCCACCGAACTCCGGATAGGCCGCCCGGATCTTCCGAGGTCCTTCGACGACGGGGGCCTCGTCGATGTCAACCACGTACCGGCATCGTTCCTCGTCGAGCGGCCAGGAATTGACGCGCCCCTCGCCGAGAGAATCGTCGCCACACGCGATGAAGTCGGCGGATTCGGGTCAATCGCGGACCTTGAGATCACGCTGGAGCTTGCACCCATGACCATCAGGCAGGTCAAGGACCGCCTCATCTTCCGTCCGATCTACTAGGAAATTCCCTGCCCGGAAACAATGAGCCGCCCCGGCCAGTAAACCCGGCCGACACCGATCGAACCGCCGGTAGCCAGCCGGCAAGCTCCTGCCGCCGGCACTCCAGTTCCTCCGCCTCGACCCCTCTCCGGATCCCCGCACGCGGCGGGTGATACTCAGGACGTCGACCGGGATGGCACCCGCGCCGGTCAGGATGCGACGGTTCGCTGGCTCCCGGCTGACCCGTCATGCGACTACGCCAGACCGGCCTAACGGCCCAAACGTAGTAAAGATCGTCAGTGCAACCCGGCACCGGCCCCCGGTGCACCCGCATCAACGCAGGTCTGCCATATCCGTTGGTTCTTCGGCACGGACTACCGGGAAGCCGGAAGAGAAGGTCGGGTGCGGCCGAGATACGTGTAAAAGCGGCAGTCAGTCGGTCTGATGGCGGGGCTGACGACCTGGTTGAAGAGCTGCGCACCGGGGTGCCGGGCTGAGCGGCGACGCACCGCAATCGGCGAGCAACGTGGCCGGTGGGCAGCGCGTGGGCTACATCCGGGTGTCCAGCGCGGGCAGAATCCCGGCCGGCAGCTCGACGGCATTGGGTTGGACCGGGCACACCTGCTACTGCAGATCCGCACCCGCGTCCTCAACGATCAGCTCGCCGACGACTTGCGCGGCTGGTACCCCGGCTTCAACCAGGCCCCGGATCCCGTGACGCTCGCAGCGTACCCTCCCCCCAAATTGTCCCGCTCTCCGACCCCGAGGAGAACCAGTGACCACGAGCCGCCCGTGGCTGGGTATTACCACCCCGCCCTGGCTCAAAGAGCCAGACACACCTCAGTGTCACGGGACGATCGCGTCCGTGGGCGCCACGATGTGGAACGCGATTCCGTAGTCGCTGAAGTCGCGCTGCCCGCCGGTGTCGCCCGCGACGTCGAACCGGAGCGGGTAGGCGGGCCCCGTGATGGCGACGTAGAGTTCCGAGCCGTCCTGGTACGTGATGATCACCACCTGCCGGCCCGCGAGCGTCCCCCGGCGGATCGTGGCCTGTGCCGCCTTGGCGTGCGCGGCCACTTCAGCGGTAAAGAAGCTCAGTGAAAGGGGGGACATCGGCTGTGCTGAGCCCGGGCCGACCTTGAACCACCGGCCGGCCATCATGCCTGCCGTATTCGGCGGATTGCCCATCGCCGTCCAGCCGTCCGTGCCGGCCTTCATGTACATAGAGCCGCCGTAGGTGACCGTCTGGACCGGGGCTCCCTTAACCGTGAAGCTGCCACTGGCGGAGTTTCCCTCAAAGCGCATGTCGAAGCGCTCACCGCGGCTGTCGGCGGTGAACGTGCCGCGCACGTGCACGCTGCTGGCCGCGATCAGCGCGGCCAGCGCCGCCCGGGCCGCCTGGTCCGCTGACATTTTCGCCACGCCATTGCCGACGGGACCGCTGGCGGTGGCCCGGGGCGCAGCGCCACCGGTCCCTGTGCCGTTCGTCGCGGTGGTCCCGGTGGTCCCGCAGGCGACCACGGACAGTGCCAGCAGCGCCGCACCAGCCGCCGGGCGGCAAGCCGAGCATTTCATCTCATCACCCTCTCAGGTCAGGCACCCGCATCCAGCGCACCGCCGGGGTGACGGATGCGGCCGAGATACGTATGAAAGTGCAGTCAGTCGATCTGATGGCGGGCCGGCGACAAGGTTGAAGAGCGGTGGCCGCGTATCGGCGATGCCGCCGGGGCTTGGCGCGGAGATCAAAGCGCAATCTCGGAAGTTGCCTGTTCCGTCACCCGGTGTTTGGCCCTCCCCGCTACGGTATGGCCGTTCTGATCGAGACGGGGACCGTTTGAGAGGGGTGGTGACCTCGCATGGCCCCTGTCGACCGCACCGCCTATCCGCGGTTCAAGCGGAACATCTCGGTGCGGGAACTGCACGAGCCACCTGGCTGTCCGACGACCCGCAGGTCATCGCCGGGCTGCCGGGGGAGTGGGGTCGTCCGCGATGGCCACGCCGTCGACGCGCAGCACAACCTCGCGCTGGCGCCGGGCGAGGAGCACCACAGCGGTGACAAGCTGCTTAAGGTGATCGCGCCCAGGCCGGGCACGATCGCGGTCCGCGTCTTCGACCCCGCAGCGCCGACGCGCGTCGGGATCGCCGGCATCGAGGCATTCGCACCCGACCCAGCGTGGGTGCTCCAGGGCCGCTTCGAGTCGGCCGAGCCCGAGTCGACCATCGCGATCCAGCATTTCGATGGCGTGACGACTGACGACCCTCTGTCCGGTAGCGTTCATGTCAAGATTGCCGGGCAGCAGCTGTTTCTGGCGGCTTGGCCGTCGGCCGAAGCAAGCATCCTCGAGCTGACTTTCGCCGACGCGACCAACGGTGTGAGCACCAAGCAGTTCCGATTCCTGAAGTTCGCCGCATCGGATTCCGCGGGCGTGGTCGAACTTGACTTCAACCGAGCTTTCCTGCCGCCGTGTGCATTCGGTAAGGGCTACTTGTGCCCGATCCCGCCGGCACAGAATCGGTTGCCGTTCGCCGTCGACGCCGGCGAACGCTTCCCGCTCCGCTACGACTAACCGTGGTGACCACACGAGTCCTCGATCCGGCCCGGCTACGCCGCGTCTTCGGTGCTTTTCCAACTGGTGTGACAGCGGTCGCAGCGTTGGCCGATGACGAGCCCATCGGACTGACGGCGAACTCCTTCACGTCGGTCTCGCTGGATCCCGCGCTCGTATCGGTATGTATCGCACGGACCTCCCGCACCTGGTCGCGCCTTTCGCTGGTATCTCGGCTCGGCGTCAGCATCCTGTCCGCTGAGCAGGAACACGTCGGCCGGCAATTGGCGACACGCCGCGAACGGCGATTCGACGGGCTGGACTGGCGGGTCACCGAGCACGGCGCCGTCCTGCTCGAAGGCGCCAGCGGCTGGATCGAAGCCAGCATCGCCCAGCAGGTCGAGGCCGGTGACCATCACATCATCGTCCTGGCCGTCCATGACCTGGACGCTGACCACGACCTGCGGCCGCTGGTCTTCCACGGCGGCGAATATAAGCACTTGCCGCGGCTGGCACCGCATCACGCAGAATAGGTGGGTCGGCCATGTTGGATTGCACCGATCCACAGGTTGCCACCGCAGTGACTGGCAAGCGCCATATGCACCGCGATTGCCGCACCACTCGTGTCTGGCCGACGTGCGGCTTCGTCCCGACTGTGACCTTCAGCATGCGACCGTCATCA
>JBEKCN010000471.1:0-4417 GCA_050014855.1 Streptosporangiaceae bacterium
CCCTCCTCATCCGTGATCACCGGCACGCTGGCCTGAGCCGAGACCTCGTAGTCGAACGTGGACAGAGTCAGCTGCTGGGCGGCCGCCAGGTGCATGCCGGCCAGCACCGGAACGGCCGGGCGCGCGGGCAAGGCGCGGGCCGTCCAGGCGACGGCGTCAGCGAGTACGTCTCGCTCAACCTGGAACTTCACGGGAACTGCCTCCTGCACCGGTTTCTTACATCGATGGACGCTTGGGCCCGCGGTGTTTAGTTGCAGCGAGCCTACGGGGATAGGGGCGACGAGGTTGTCATGCACACACCCCCGGGCACCTACTTGATTTTGTTTTCTTTCTAGTTAGAGAACCGTCATAGTCATAGGTGCGGTGGATGCTGGGGAGAAGCTCCATCTCCGCAGGTCACCAGCTGGATTTTCGTCCACAGGAACTGTGCCCGTGGGTGGGATGAAGATGGGCTCACTGTGGCCTGGCAATGCCGGGCCGTCTTCTTCCCACTGGTTGTCCCCCGCTCTCCATCTGCCGTCCACAATGTTTTCCACAAGCTGTGCGCAAAGCGCCTGGTGCCGTCGGTCGTTACCCAGTGACGTCTAAGCGGAGCATGTTGTTTAACCCGATGTTCCGGAAGCCGCCCTGGTGCCCGCTCAGCCGGTCCGCGCTTGCTGTTTGATCCGGTTGGTCAGCTCCGTGACCTGGTTGTAGATGGAACGGCGTTCCCGCATGAGGCCACGGATCTTGCGGTCGGCGTTCATCACGGTCGTGTGGTCCCGGCCGCCGAACTGCTGGCCGATTTTAGGCAGCGACAGATCGGTCAGCTCCCGGCACAGGTACATGGCGATGTGGCGCGCGGTGACCAGGACCCGCGACCGCGACGTGCCGCTGAGATCCTCCATCGACAGGCCGAAGTACGAGGCCGTCTGCCCCATGATGGTGGCGATGGTGATCTGCGGGCCCTGCGCCTCCGGGATGAGGTCCTTGAGCACTATCTCAGCGAGCTGAAGGTCAACCGACTGCCGGTTCAGGCTGGCGAACGCGGTGACGCGGATGAGCGCCCCCTCCAGCTCGCGGATATTGGTGGATATCCGGCTGGCGATGTACTCGAGGACCTCAGGCGGCGCGTTGAGTCCCTCCTGGATGGCCTTACGGCGGAGGATCGCGATCCGCGTCTCCAGTTCGGGCGGCTGGACATCGGTCAGCAATCCCCACTCGAACCGGCTGCGCAGCCGGTCTTCCAGGGTCACGAGCCGTTTCGGGGCCCGGTCGCTCGAGATGACAATCTGCTTGCTCGCGTTGTGGAGGGTGTTGAAGGTGTGGAAAAACTCTTCCTGCGTGCCTTCTTTATTCTCGAGGAACTGAATGTCGTCGACCAGCAGCACATCCACATCGCGGTATCGGCGCCGGAACCCGTCCTGCTTGCCGTCGCGGATCATGTTGATGAAGTCGTTGGTGAACTCCTCCGAGCTCACGTACCTGACCTTGACCCCGGTATACAGAGTCTGGGCGTAATGGCCGATGGCATGCAGCAGGTGCGTCTTGCCCAGCCCGGAGTCGCCGTAGACGAACAGCGGGTTGTAGGCCTTGGCGGGCGCTTCGGCGACCGCGACGGCTGCCGCGTGGGCGAAGCGGTTGCTTGATCCAATGACGAAGGTCTCGAAGGTGTACTTCGGATTCAGCCGGGCCCCGGCCGGCCTGGGCACCGCGTAGGGCACCGGCCCCGCGTGCGGTTGGTGCCGGGCCACTGCCGCCTGACCGATCGCGTCGGCCCCGGAGTCTCCGTCGGGCAGGCCACGGTCGACCGGGCCGCCGGAGCCGGGGTAACCGCTGTCAGGAAACACCGGCGGGGCGGGGTGGGGCATCAGGCGCGTGCCGTCGGCCGCCAGCGGGGCGGGACCCATCCTGCCCTGTGCAGGCGCGCCCGCAGCACCGGCCGCAGGCGGTGGGCCGGACAGCACCGGCCGCTCGCCCGTGTCCTCGGGCCGGCCGCCACGCATCAATCTGTCCTGAGCCGCGTCCTCGTACGCCAGGCCCCCCGGTGGAGCCTCCAGGTCGCGCAGGCCGGCCTCCGCGACGGTGAAGTCGGGCGATACCGGGGCGGCCGCCGATACCGGATCGACGGTCACCGCGAGCTGGATGGTCCGGCCGAGTTCGGCCGACAGGGCATGCGTGACGAGGGCGCGGAGCTTAGTCTCGAGCTGCTCCTTGACGAACTCGTTAGGGGTCGCGATCAGCGCGGTATTTTCGACCAGCCCTAGCGGCCGGGTCAGCTTGAGCCAAGCCCGCTGGTGCGGTTTGATCTGCAGGTCGGCCAGGCCGTCCAGGGAACGTGCCCATATGTCCGCGAGGTCTGTTTCGCTCACCGCTCGCTCCCCTCGCGCGCGCCCTACACATTCCACAGGTCTGTCCACAGGTTGTGCACGTAGCACTTCCGCTGCGCCCCGTTACCGCCACATCCTGCGAGCGTAAGCGGGTTTTCGCCGCACTACGCAGCCGTTCCCCGGTTGTCCACAGCCTAGGCCGTCCGGCCGAGGCGTGCCCGATGAACGGCAGTCTTCCAGTATGGCCGCCAGTATGGCCGCACGGTGAACGCACGGCGGCGTGCCGGGCCTACGAGACCGGCGTGGCCACCCGCCACTGGGGGGACAGCGTGCCGGTTTGACGCTGCTCCGGCAGGCGGCTAACGTGAATAGGCCGAATACCTACGGCGGCATTACCGCATGCCTGCGCAAAAATGTCGCGTGGCGGTTCCCTCTTTCTGACGATCAACCCATCTGGAGCTCCGGTGAGTAAGCGCACGTTCCAGCCGAACAACCGCCGCAGGGCGAAGACCCACGGTTTCCGGCTGCGCATGCGCACGCGTGCCGGCCGTGCTGTCCTCGCGGCACGTCGCCACAAGGGCCGCGCGCGCCTCAGCGCCTGACGGTTTCCGGCGCCGCTTCAGCGGCCATAGGATGCCCGGACGTGCTTCCCAGTGAATCCAGGATGCGGCACCGCGCCGACTTCACCCTCGCGGTGCGCCGGGGCGACCGCGCCGGGCGCCCCAACCTCACGGGTCACCTTCTCACGCGGCGTCAGTGCGGTGAACCGGCCAGGGTAGGATTTGTTGTCAGTCGCGCGGTTGGCACCGCGGTGGTGCGCAACCGGGTGAGACGTCGTCTCCGTGTGCTCGTGCGCGGGTATCTTGGCGCGCTCCCTGCAGGTAGCCTGCTTGTGGTCCGCGCCAATCCTCCGGCCGCGGCCGCACACCAGGCGGATCTGGCCGCCGATCTGGAACTGGTGATGAGCAGGTTGCTGCGGCGGCAGGTTGGGGCGCTGCGTCAGTCATGAGCGCGGAGCAGGACGGCTGGACCGACTCGGCCTTCCCCGTGATCCCGGTTCCTGCAGAGGTGCCGGGGCCCGCGACGCGTATGCTCATGGCCGCCGTGAGCGGCTACCGGCGGTTCGTCAGCCCATTGCTGCCGCCTCGATGCCGGTTCGAGCCCTCATGTAGTGCGTACGCTCTCGAGGCTCTGCGAGTTCACGGTGCGGTCCGTGGCCTCTGGCTGGCCACTGCCCGTATCGCCCGGTGCCATCCGTTCCACCCCGGTGGCTACGATCCCGTGCCACCCCGCGACGGGAGCGCCAAGCGGCCCCTGAACGGGACCGGCACGCTGTCCACAGAAACGCAAGGGAGCTAGCACGTGGGGATTCTCGACCCCTTCTACGACGCGGTCGCCTGGGTACTGGTGCGGCTGCATGCGATCCTGAGCGTTCCCTTCGGCTATAACAGCGGATGGTCCTGGGCGCTGGCCATCATCTTTCTCGTCGTCCTGATGCGGCTGATCCTGGTGCCGCTGTTCGTGAAGCAGATGCACGCCCAGCGGAAGATGGCCGCGCTCGCACCCCAGGTCGCGGTGCTGCGCAAGAAATACAAGAACGACAAGCAGACGATGAACCAGGAGGTCATGAAGCTCTACCAGGAGAACGGCGCGAACCCGCTCGCGGGCTGCCTGCCCCTCGTGGTCCAGCTTCCGGTGTTCTTCGCTCTGTTCAACGTGCTCCGCGCTATCGCCGAGGGCAAGACTCTTTACGGGCTGACCCCCGCCGTCGTGTATAGCGCGCGCCATGCGGACATCCTGTCGGCCACGATCGCGGACCGGATCGTCACGTCGCCGCTGCCGCCCTACCACCTGGCGCCGGGGCCGGCCAGCGCGAAGGTCGTCATCGGTATCACGGTCCTGATCAGCGCGACCACGACCTTCCTCACCGTGCGGCAGAGCGTGAAGCGCGGCATCGGCCAGGTCGGGCAGGATCCGAACAACCCAATGGCGAACTCGCAGAAGTACATGATGTACATCGCGCCGCTGTTCGCGCTGAGCGGCCTGTACTGGCAGTTCGGCCTGGTCCTGTACTGGGTGACGACAAACGTGTGGACGCTGGGTCAGCA
>JBEKCN010000472.1:0-4411 GCA_050014855.1 Streptosporangiaceae bacterium
GAAGCCCGCAGCCTCCCGGCCGAAGCCCGCAGCCTCCCGGCCGAAGCCCGCAGCCTCCCGGCCGAAGCCCGCAGCCTCCCACCGGGAGTCCCCAGACACCCGGCCGGGGCACGCAGCCCCCGCCTCCGGGCCCAGCGGCACCCGGAGCGGCCGCAGCGTCATCCGCGATGGCCCCAGCGGCCGCAAAGCCCGCGGACGCCGATGCCGCAGACCGTCCCGCCGCGGCCGCAGACCGTCCCGCCGCGGCCGCAGAGCGTCCCGCCGCGGCCGCAGAGCGTCCCGCCGCGGCCGCAGAGCGTCCCGCCGCGGCCGCAGAGCGTCCCGCCCCGAGCACCACCGCCACGGCCAATATCGGGGAAGCGCCCTCGCCTGGCGCCCCCAGGCCGGGAAGCCCTGGCGCCCCCAGGACTTCGGGCCCGGTGCCAGCCGGGTCTGCGGCCGCGGCGCCGATCAGCCCGCCGGTCACCCGCCCGGCCGCGGCGCCAATCACCTCCCCGGCCCCGCCCGTGCCCGCGAAGCCAGCCACGCCTGCGTCTGGTGCCCCGCAACCGCCCGCGCCCGGCCAGCCCCGCCGGCCAGCCCCGTCGATCGAGCGCGCCCTGAGCGGACCGGCCGCGGACCGGATCGACGGCTGGCAGCGCCGGGTCCGGGTCGTCCCCGGTGGACAGGGCCCCGGCAAACGGGATCAGGAGACGCTGGACCAGGACCGGGCCCGGCTCCCGCTCGCGGGCCCGCGGCGCATCGTGTTCCTCGGCTGCACCAGCGGTGCGGGCCAGACCATGACCGCCTTGGTGACGGGTCAGCTGCTGGTCGCGCTCCGGGGCGACCCGGTCGCGGCCCTCGACCTGAATCCTGGCCACGGGTCGCTTACGCGGCAGGCGCAGGCTTCCCCGGCGCTGACCGTAGCCGCGCTGCTGGCGGACGCGCCGGCCGACGTGGTGCCCGCCAGCACGGTGCCCGGCAGCACGGTGCCCGGCAGCACGGTGCCCGGCAGCACGGTGCCCGGCAGCACGGTGCCCGCCAGCACTGAGCACTCGCCGTGGACCCGGTTCGACATCATCACCTCCGACGCCGATCCGGCGGCCCCCGGGGAGCGGGACTACGCCCGGCTCGCGGAGCGGGCCGGGCGGCTGTACCCGCTGATGGTGATCGACCCGGGCGCCTCCGAGGTCACCCGGGTCCTGGGTGTCGCCGACCAGCTCGTCCTCGTCGCCCCGGCCAGCGCGGACGCGCCGCGTTCGCTGGCCATGACCCAGGAATGGCTGGGCCACAACGGCCACCGCGAGCTGGCCGCCGGCGCGGTGACCGTCGTCAACGGGGTCAGCCGGGCCAGCCTGAGCGACGTCGAGCAGGCCGAAGCTGTCGCGCGCGGGCGCTGCCGCGCGATCGTCCGGATCCCGTGGGATGACGACCTGGCCGGGGGCGGGCCGCAAGCTACAGGATCCGCCGGGCCCGCCGCCAAGGTGTCTTCCCTGCGGCCGCAGGCGCGGCACGCTTACACCGCTCTCGCCGGGGTGCTCGTCGCGGGTCTGGCCGCGGCCCCGGTTCCTCGGAAGGTTCTGCATTGACCAGTCGGACCAAGGGAAACAGTCGGCTCGCCATCCGGTATTTCGACGACCGGATCCTGCTGACTGACAACCACGCGTGGGCGTACTTGCGCCTGCCGTCGGTTTCCTATGAGTTCACGACACCTGAGGAACGCGAAGCGCTGGCCACCAACATCACGGTCGCGCTGGCGGCCATCCGGATGCCGGACGCCGAGGTGCATCTGCGTATCGCGCACCGTTCCTACCCGGCGGCGGACTGGGCCACCGGCCTGGACGCCACCTCCGACGGGGGAGCGGGGTGGCGCGAATACCTGGACGAGTCTTATCAGCACGTGTGGACCAAGGACTTCTGGAGCAAGGAGATCTACCTGGGGGTCCGGCTGGGCCAGCGGGGCATGCGCGCCCAGCTGTCCGGCGGGGTGCTGTCCCAGTTCATCTCGATCTACCAGGGCGGCGAGCGCCGTCTGGGTATCGAGGATGAGGCGGTCGGGTCCGGTGAGATCGGTAAATGGACCGACCAGGCCGAGCGGGTCGGCCGGGCCCTGGCGGCTAGCGCGCTCGCCGCCCGGCACGCGACCTCCGACGAGCTCGCCTGGTTGCTGCGGCACGCCCTGATGGGCTCGCTCGGTGAGCCGCCGCCCTCGGCCACCAAACGCCGGAGGTGGGGCGCCGGGGAGATCGAGGGCCTGTTCGAGGGCCAGGTGCACAACGGGCGGACCCTGCTGCAGCTGGAGCACGCCACCGGTGAATCCTTCGCCGCGTTCTTGTCCTTCTCCCGCTTCCCGGACGTAATGGCCTTCCCGGACGGGGAGCCCTGGCTGCACTACGCTGATTCGCTGCCGTTCCCGGTCGAGGTCAGCTCGCGGATGCGGCTGATACCGCCCGCGAAGGCGAGCAAGGACGTCAGCCGCCGCCTGGCGCACGCCCGCGACATGGACGCGCACATCCGCGAGGCCGGCGTGGAGGCGCCGATCGCGCTGGCCGAGCAGATCGCGGCGGCGCGCATGCTGGAGCACGGGATCACCAAGGAACGGCTGCCGTTCGTGTACGGCTGGCACCGCCTGATCGTGACCGCGCCCACCCGCAGTCTCTGCGTGCGGCGGGTCGAGGCGGTCGTTGAGCACTACCGGGACATCGGCATCGACATCGTCAACTCCACCGGGGACCAGTTCTCGCTGCTGTGCGAGTCGCTGCCCGGTGACCGGGTGCGGCTGAACTCCTACCTGCAGCGGCAGCCGCTCTACACGATCGCGGGCGGCATGCCGACGGCCACCGTGGACCTGGGGGACCGGACCGCCGACGGGGTCGGCTGGATCGGCCCGTATATCGGCGAGACGCTTGGCCGGGCCCGGGCGATCGTGCACTTCGATCCGCTGCTCGCGGCGGCCCGCAACCGCCCGACCGCTATCGCGATCACCGGGGAGCCGGGCGGCGGCAAGACCACGCTGGCCCTCCTGCTCATCTACCAGCTCGCGCTGCGCGGGGCGACGGTCGCGGTGATCGACCCCAAGGGCGACGCCACCTCACTGGTCCGCTTGCTGCAGGCCCGGGGCCGGCGGGCCCGGATCCTCTCCCTAGGATCGGCGGCGCCTGGGCTGCTCGACCCCTTCTCCTTCGGCGATGACCTGGCCACCAAGCGGACCATGGCCACCGAGACGCTGCGGCTGCTGCTGCCCCGGATGAGTGAGGAACGCGAGAGCGCGATGATCCAGGCCGTCGGGGCCGTCGCCGCCGGGCCGCGGCCCAGCCTGGGCAAGGTGGTACGGCATCTGGAACAAGCTGACGATCCGGCGTCGAAGAACCTCGGGGCCGTCATGCGGTCCATCTCCGAGATGCGCCTGGCCCGGCTGTGCTTCTCCCCGTCGGGTGGCCAGCAGGTCGACGCCGAGGGCTGGACCACGGTGTTCACGCTCGGCGGCCTGACCCTGCCGGACACCGCGATCAGCCGGGACGACTATTCGTATGAGCAGCGACTCTCGGTCGCGCTGCTCTACCTGGTGTCTCAGTTCGCCCGGCGGCTGCTGAACGGGATGGACCGGCGCATGCCGAAAGCGATCTTCCTCGACGAGGCCTGGGCGATCACCGCGACCCCCGAAGGCGCGAAGCTCGTACCAGAGGTCTCCCGGATGGGCCGGTCGCGCAACACGGCGCTGATCCTCGTTTCGCAGAACGCCAGGGATCTGCTGAACGAACAGGTCACGAACTGCATCTCCACCGTCTTCGCGTTCCGCTCATCGGAACGGACCGAGGTGGATAGCGTCCTGTCGCTGCTCGGGGTGGAGTCCTCCGACGAGCACAGGGCGATCCTGCGCGGCCTCGGTAACGGCGAATCGGTCTTCCGGGATCTGGACGGGCGCGCGGGCCGGATCGGCATCGATCTGGCCTCCGATGAGCTGCAGCGCTGGCTGGACACCAACCCGACCCGGTCCCGGCCCGACGAGGCGGCGCAGCGTGCTGCCGAAGCCGGCCCGGCCGCCGAGCCGCCCATGCCGCGGGCTGGGGAACCCGACAGAGACCCCGAAGGTTCCGACGACGCCGATAGTGCCGGCCACCCGGCCCGGGAAACCGCGGGCGAGGCGAGCCAGTGATCACCCGGAGAAGCTCAACAGGAGCCCCCCAGATGGCCGGAACCCGTGTCCGCTGGGCGGCCCAACTGCTGATCGTCATCGGCGCGATCTTGGCGGTCCCCGTCTCGGCGGTGGCCGCGGACGCGTCGCCGTTCACGGCCTCGGCCGTGGCGGTCGGCCCGGCCGCCGTAGTCCCCGCACAGGCCAGTTCGGCGCAGGCCAGTTCGGCGCAGGCCAGTTCGGCGCAGGCCGGTACGGTGAGTGCCCCGGCCAGTTCCGGCCCGGCGGCCCGCGCGG
>JBEKCN010000473.1:0-4406 GCA_050014855.1 Streptosporangiaceae bacterium
TGCGCCCAGTACGCCCCCGCGAGCACAAAGTCATAGACCGGCAGGTAGCTCCAGCGGACAGTCGGCGTAGACAAGATCGGGTCATGGTGGTGCAGCGTGTCGTAACCGACGTTCTGGAAGTCATGCGCCATGTCCCACGGCATCGTGTGGTAAGTAAGGGCCAGTATCACCAGCCGCAGGACCAGGGCCGTGTAGATCGCGAAGGCCAGCGAGGGCCGCCAGTTGCGCCGCTGAGCGAGCACCATTAGTACGGTGCCCACGGCCAGTAGCAGCAGAGCCGCTACACATTCATCCAGGCTGAGATATTGATAGGTCAACTGCCCACCCCGAAAAGCACCATGGCCGACAAGCCTCGCCGCCGCGGCCCCGCGCGGGGCGTTCGCTCCTGGCAGACGAGCGGGGAATGGCTTGCCTGGCCGCGGCGGGCGGGCGCAAGGGGCGCGATCTCAGCCACGATATATCCCCTATCCCGGACGGCCCGCGGCATTCTTCGGATGAATTTATGAAGGAATATTGTCGCACGACCTGCGGCTGGCCGCCGGCAAATTGAGGACCCCACTTCCGAACCTCACCTTTCCTGCGCATCATTCCATGATTCTTTTAGCTCTGGCGCTGCCCGGCCCGGCCGGTGAGCGCTATCAGCGGGCTACGGCGCCGGGTTAGCCGAATACGGCGGCCCGGGCCGGGCCACCGGGCTGATTGTGGCGGGGGAGGCCCACCGTCGCAGCGCCGTGGCGAGCAGCACGGCGTACGTGCAGGCGGCAGCGACGGCACCCAGCAGGAAGCCCGTCGTAGCCTTGTCGACCGCGCTGCCCGGCAGCAGGGCACCGGCGACCATGGCGGCCAGTCCGATCAGCCATCCAGCTGTGGTCCACGCGTGCATGCCCCGCCCGAGCAGGGCTTGCGCGAGGATCGTGGCGACCAGGAAGAGGCCGACCGAGACCCCCATGGCCGTGAAGACGAGCGCGCCCACCCCATCCCGGAAGCCGAAGAGGAGCCGGATCAGGATCGGGCCTGCGGCCGCGGCCAGCGCCGTGCTGACGACCGTCAGCAGCAGACAGGTCACAAGCACCCGCCGCGTCAGCGCGATGAAGTCCGCCTTCTGGTCCACCGCCGAGTGCGTGGCCATGGCGGGCAGGAAGCTCGGCTGAACGGCGGTGAAAAGAAATACGGGTACGCGCACGACCACGAGTGCGGCGAGAAACGCCCCGGCTTGCGCCCGCTCGGCGGGCGTGCTGACCAGCTGAATGATCACCGGCCCCGCGTTGACCAGAAGCTGCGCGGCGAGCGAGCTGATCAGCAGCAGCCCGAGGGCCGACAAGAGCGGGCCACCCGGGACGATGGACACCTTCTCCCCGGGGCGATGAGCCGCCCGTCCCGCCAGTGACGCGGCGAGTGCGACCCACGGTGCCGCGCCGAAGAGCCACCCGACCGCGGTGAGGCTGTGTTCGCCCATGATCACCAGCCACAGCATGCCCGCTAGACGGTAGCTGCCTTCGACCCCCAGCTGCAGTCCGTAGCGCCCGAGCTCCCGGCTGCCCGCGAAGACACCGCGCGACACGAAGCACAAGGCGTAGCCCGGCAGCGCCACGCAGAGCGCGCCCAGCAGTTCCCAGCTGCCGCCGAGCAGCCGCAGCGACACCGGACGGGCCGCGAGGGCGAGAAGACAGAGCGCGATCGCGCCCACCATGCTGATCAGGACCGCGCGCGGGACGAGACCCGGGTCGAAGGTCGCCGAGCCCCGCTCGTGACCACGACGGCGCGCGATCTCCTGTTCGACGGGCAGGAACAGGCCGGTCGCGAAGCTGCTGACCAGGACGTAAAGGACTGATATGCCGGCGAACGCGGACGCGCCGAGCAGGCGGCCGGCGAGAATCAGCGTGATGTAGGAGGTACCGGCGAGGACACCGAGTCCGGCCACGAGAGGCAGCGAACGCCGTATTGCGTCTGGCAAACTCCGCCTCCCTCCTGATCGGCCGGTTTGTTCTCCCGGCCAGCCAGCTGACTTTCATGAGCCTAGTTGCGGCTACCAGCCCCGCGCCGGGCCGCGAACAGGGCTTCGAGCTCGTCGCGCCCGGCCACGGAACCGATTTCATAGAACCGCTGGCTCACCTCAAACCCGGCCAGCAAGCCATCGTCGGCCAGCGCGCTGCAGACCGGGGCGAGGTCGGCCGGGACGCCGGGCGGCACTCGTGCCCCGATGACCGCCCGGCGGAACGCCAGCAGTCCGTAGTCAATCCAGCGCATTTCGGCTGGAAGCGGGGTCAATCCCTTGGCGTAGCGGACCACGCGTGTGCCCTCGAGCACCACGTTGCTGCCGTCCCAGCGGCCATCGTTCCGGAAGACCGTCATCAGCGCGGGCGCGTGGTGCTCACGTGCCGCCCGCAGCACCTCCGCTGGATCGGCTTGCAGCCACGAATCGCCATAGAGGACGAGGAAGTCCTCTTCGAGCGCCCTCTCGTCATAGGCGAGCCGAAGCGCACCGGCGGTACCCCGGAGATCATCACCCTCATCAACGTAGTGAACCGAAAGCCCCCAGGCGGCGCCGTCACCGACGTGATCGCGAATCAGCTGACCCAGATGCCCGACACAGTAGACGACCGTGTCAATCCCGGATCGCGCCAGCCACGACAGCTGCCATGTCGCAAACGGTGTCCCAGCGATGGGCAGCAGAGTCTTCGGGACGGTCCTGGTCTCGGGCCACATGCGGGTCCCCAGGCCACCGGCCAGGATTACGCATTGCACCGGTGCACCCTAGTCACGGGCGATCACGGTGCTGCCGTCATGATCGAAGGCGAACCGGACTTCGGTGAGCCCCTCGGCCGCCATCGCCTGCCGAAGTGCGCGGTGATCACGGGAGTAGAAGAGCAGGAAGCCACCTGCCCCCGCGCCAACCAGTTTGCCGCCCAGCGCCCCGTTATCGCGGCCGATCTGGTACCAGCGGTCGATGCTGCCGTTGGACATCGACGTCGATCGCTTCTTCTTGTGCTCCCAGTGCTCGTGCATGAGCATGGCGAAACCCTCGGTGTCGCCTTGCTCAAGGGCGGCTTTGCTGCGCAGCCCGAGTTCCTTCACGACGTGCAGGTTGTCGATCATTTCGGCGTCGCCGCCCTCGGACCGCTCCTTCTGCTCCACCAGGACCCGGTCCGCGTCGCGGGAGTAGCCGGTGAAGAACATCAGCAGGTGGTCCTGGAGGTCGTAAACGGTCTCCGTGGCTACGCCAATCGGCGACACCCCGACCTGGCCATTGGGCCTGAACTCGAAGCACTGGAGGCCGCCGAAGGCGGCTACGTACTGGTCCTGCTTGCCAACCGGTCGGCCGAGGCGGTCGATCTCGATGGCGCACGCCTCTTCGGCCAGGTCGCCCGGTCCCACGTGGCCACGGCGGAACGCATGCACGGCGTGGAGTAGTCCCACGGTGAACGCCCCCGATGAGCCCAGACCGGTACCGGACGGAATGTCGGCCATGCTGACGATTTCGACGGACGGGCCGATGTCATGGGCGAGCAGCACTTCCCGGATGATCGGATGCTCGATCTGCTGCGCGCTCTCGACACGCTCGAGCGCGGAGTACTTCAGGAAGTAGTCGGGCGTGAACGTCCGGTTGATCGCGATGAAGATGTACTTCGAGATGGCCGCGGACAGCACGAATCCGCCGAACTCCCCGTAATAGGAGGGCAGATCGGTACCGCCGCCGCCGAGCGTGATCCGTAGCGGAGCCCGGGTGATGATCATCCGGGGTCCGCCTCGGCGGTATGTGCCACGGCGGCCAGCTGCCAGCCAAGCGGGAAGTCGTCGCGGCTGTGCCGGAAGCCCAGGCCGAAGAGGCGCGCCGCGGCCAGCTCGGCCCCGGATGGTGCCGCATCCGGCGCGCGGTCCTCGACATCGGCGATGAGTCGGCGCCCGCGCGCGATGACGGCGAGCTTGTAGACGTTGAAGAAGGGAAACCCCGCGCGCAGCACACGGTCGACGGCAAATCCCGCTTCGGTGAGCACGCCGCGCAGATCTGCGGCCGTGAAGTGCCGGTGATGGCCGATGTGCCGGTCGAAGGCCGAGCGCGGGCCGCCCGGTACGGTGACGACCACCTGGCAGCCCGGTGCGAGCAGGTTCTTTGCGTTGCGCAGCAGCCGCACCGGGTCGGCGACATGCTCCAGCACCTCCGAGCACACGGCATATCCGGCGGCCGGCTGCCCGGGGCCGAGCGTTACCGGCTGCATCAGGTCGAGCTGAGTGAAGCTGACCTCAGCTCGGCGCGCGGCCGCGGCCGTACGGCTACGCTCGACGCCGGCCGAGCTGTACTCGACGCCCCACACCGCCACATCCGGATATGCCTCCCGCAGGTGGATGGCGAACTCGCCCTGCCCGCTGCCGATGTCCAGCACCGTCGCGCCGGCGGCTGGCCGGCC
>JBEKCN010000474.1:0-4393 GCA_050014855.1 Streptosporangiaceae bacterium
GGAACCGGCAGCGCACCGATAAGGACCTCGCCGACCCCGGGAACGTGAGCCTGGGGCATAAGAGCGTGCAGCGGTGGAACCTGCCCGACGGGTGGGTCATCTCCCGCAAGCCCGCGCACCCGGCGCTGGTCAGCGAAGCCGACTTCATCGCTGCCCAGGGCATCAGCGCCGCGCGCGGCCCGTCGCCCCGAGGCGATCTGATCGGACCGCAGAAGCGGCGGTACCTGCTTGGCGGGCTGCTGGCATGCGGCGTGTGCGGCCGGCGGATGGAATCGGCCTGGTCGAACGGCAAGGCTGCCTACCGGTGGTTGCCGCCACGGCCATACCACCGCCAGTGTGCCCAGCCCGCAGCGTCCGAAGAACGCTTACGTCCGCGAGGATCTCATCGTGCCGCACCTGCCCGCTTTCCACCTGCTGCTCATCAGGGGCGCCGGAGGACGGCGGAGGCGGCGCATCCGCCGCGGAATCGACGTCCGGTGCCAAGCTGCCGAGAACGCGATCAGTTACCTGCGCGAGCAGCAGATCAGCCTCATCTTTGACCCGGCCTCCGGCACGCTGCACGCAGGCACTGGCGAGGCCGCCCAGACCATCGCCCTGACAGCAAGCTAACCCTGGCTGAGGCCCCGCATCCGAAGGAGGAACCAAGAAAGAAATCGCCGGTCGCCCGGCGCTGGCGGCAGTCTGAGCCCGGGTGACGCCCCAGCCTGCCCGGAAACGGGCGGATATGGGGTTTTACTGTGTCCGAGAACACACGTTCACGGGAGATTTCCCTGATTGAGGAAATCATGAGGTCAGCGTAGCGGGGCACACCCCGCACCCGCCAGCACGTTCCTCCCGAATGACGTCCGTGCCTATGTTTACCGATTTGAACCCCCATAACGCGGACGCACTGCCGTCAAGCGGCCGGATGGATTACTGCCGTAGTGCCGGTCCGGGTCGTCCCTCCCCTTCGTCTTCCTCCTCAGGCGCCCGCCCTGGGCTGCGGTAGCCAAACCATGCGCCTGGACAGCGGACGTGCACGTATAACCGCCGCTATGCCTAGCATCTGATGGGTGGCAGAGCTGCCCGAGGTCCGTGCAGCCCTAGCCGATCGAGACGCCCTGCAACCCGAGTACGAACACCCGGTCATGCCGAAAGTAGTGAGTCTCGCGCGGCGCATAAAGATGCCGATCAACGCAGGGGATTCGTGGCCGCATAGGTCGTCCGCCGAATCCTGAGCAAGGGCAGTCCCCTTCGGGCTCGGCGGGAAGTTGCCAGCGCTGCCAGGCCGCTGACTCGGCGCGATCGACAGCTGCGGTTTCCGCGAGGACGGCTCCGTACGTAATATGAGAACGGCTCCGCACATAATGTCTAGTGGTGTCGCGTGTCATTCTGCCGACAGTCGAGTGTCATAGTGCTGCGGCAGTAACGCAGTCCCTGGCCGACCAGCATCCTCGAACGCGGCGGCGAAGCTGAACCGGCGATCTTGCTTACAAATGATCCGGATCCTTTATGGTATTGGATAGATAAGTCCATGCAACTTTCCTTGACTTCTTCATCCGGAACTGCATCTTTCGAAATTCGGCAAGATCGGCAAACTTCGCTTGCTGACTGATGACCGTATCGTACACGAATTCCGAGGTTGCCAATCCAAGGTCGGCCGTGGTCACGGCGATCTGTTTCTTAAAAGCTGGGGCCTCGATGAACCGGGCGGTTTGGTCAATTGCGTGTCCAGATATACCCTCTGGATCTGTGGTTACGGGCCCGACGTGAATCGCAGCGCGCAGCTGCGACGGCAGTTCGCCAGGGCCTGGCATAAGCCTGTCCTCAGCTCGGCCAGTACGTTCATCAACGCCGCCTCCAGGCTAACCCGGCGATCAGGTCAAACTCGTTGCCTTCGATGTCGGCGAAGGTCGTCCACCGAGACCCACCTGACTGCCGGTCGCGGAGCCTGCGGGCGCCCAGGCTCAGCAGGCGCTCGGTCTCGACGTCAAAGGTGTCGCTGACGAGGTCGAGGTGGAGACGGTTCTTGACGATTTTCGCTTCCGGCACCTTGTTGAATACGAAACATGGCTCGCTGATGTCCCCGCCGCCGGCGAGCAGCACCGCGCGCTCGGAAATGCGGCCTTCCGCAACCTGCCGCCCGAGAACGTCGGCCCAGAACCGGGCCAGGGCAGCGGCGTCGGCGCAGTCAATGGCGACTGCGAACAGCGAATTGCTCATGGTTGGCATTCCCTTTCACAAATGGACTTCGGCTGTGCGGCCTGAGCTCGCACCCGCGACCAGCGTGTACCGCCCCTCAAGGTCACGACGGTCCTTCATCGCATGTCCCTTCGGCTGAGTACCTCAACCATGGACGGCGCCGGGACGGCCGGGGTATCCGCAGCATGACTGCACATGGCGGATGTGCAATGCGCGGTCAGCGCGGCGACACTGCCGGTTTTGCCTGCCCGGCAGCGCCCGGGTAATTCCGGCATGGCGAGAGTGCAGTCACGTGCCGGATACCCCTCGTACCCGTCCGGCAGGGACGCTGGCGTCGTCGCGGTGCAGCGGCTAAGCCGCGGAGGCAATCATGACCACCGCCCAGCAGAGGAGTCGTTCCGGCCCAGCGGCGGCACAGCAGCGCCGCCGGCCCAACGCAGTTACACGGCGGACGAGACAGATGACAAAGATGGATCTTCGCCCGGCGGCTGGCGGGGCATTCGGTGGCGCGGATCGCGCGGGCGCTGAATGACGCGGGGGTGCCGTGCCCGTCAGCGGCGGACCCGGCCCGGAACTCCCACCGCCGGGACGAGGTGGGCGCTGGGCACGGTCACCACGATCGTGCGGACCCCCGGCATACAGGCCGCCAGGTGTGGAACCCGGCAGCGTACCGGCAAGGACCTCGCCGACCCCGGCTGCGGCGATCCTGATCTGGAGATCGGTTCCTGGCCGCAGTCGCGTGAGTGCGGCCGGGTGACGGGACGGCGGGCGTCGTCGTGCTCAGGCCTGTTCCGTCTTTGGGGCGGCGTCGAGCAGCGCGGCGGCGGCGGCCCGGGCCGTGGTGGCCGCGGAGGGATCGTGGTCCATCCGCGCGGACAGGCCCGCACCGTCGTACAGCAGGCGAAGCTGCCGGGCGAGGGCATCCGGGTCGGCCACGCCAGCATCCTGGGCCAAGGTGGTGAACAGGGTCCGCACCCACTCCCGGTAGGCTCCTGCGGCACGCTCCACTGCACCTCCGGGCGGAGCCTCCGCACTGGCCATCTCGAACGCGCACCCCTTGAACCCCGGATCAGTGAACAACTCGTCCAGCGCATCGAACACGCCCAGCAGTCGTTCACGCGGGGTACGGAAACGCGTCAGCGCCTGGCTGACCCGTTCACGGGTCACGGCGTGACGGGACTCCAGATACGAGCGGACCAGCCCTTCCTTGCTGCCGAAAATGTTGTACAGAGACGCCTTGGCGACACCCGCATGACTGATGATGCGGTCAATGCCGACAGTCTGCACACCCTCCCGGTAGAAAAGCTCGTCAGCGGACGCCAGTAGACGTTCACGGGCGGACGGCTCCGCCCCCCTCTTCGGCATGGCTCGTACCTCTCAGACTTGCTGTGGCCGCCGCACCGGTCCGGCGAGAGGATCCCCGGCATAGTTCCTGGTCAGCGTCAGGCTGCGGTCTTGCCGCCGTTCACGGCGACGATCTGGCCGGTCACGAAGCGGGCGGCGTCGGAGGCGAGGAACGTGATGACGTCCGCGATGTCGTCGACGCTGCCGAGGCGGCCGGCCGGGACGGTTGCCGCCATGGCGGCGGCGCGTTCCTGGCTGCCCGCGAAGTGCTCGAGGCCGCCGGTGGCCACGGGGCCGGGCGCGACGGCGTTGACGCGGATGCCCGTGGCGGCCACCTCGAGCGCCGCGGACCGGGTAAAGCCATTGACCGCGTGCTTGCTGGCGCTGTAGAGCGCCGCTCCGGCGCCGCCCCGCTCGCCGAAGGTCGAGGAGAGGTTGACGATGCTGCCGGCCCCCTGCCTGGTCATCACGCGCAGCTCATGCTTGAGAGAGAAGAACAAGCCGCGGACGTTGGTGCCGAAGACGGCGTTGTATGCCTCGAGGGTCTGGGTGGCCAGCTGGCCCGGGTGGCCGGTGAAGCCCGCGTTGTTGACGGCGACATCCAGCTTGCCGAAGGTCTTGACGGTGCCGTCGACCAGGGCCTGGACGTCGTCCTCGATGCTGACATCCGCCCGGAGGTATTCGGCCTGTGCCCCCAGCGCCCTCAGCTCGGCCGCGAATGCCTTGCCGTCCTCGTCGCGCCGCCCGGAGACGACGACAGCCGCCCCGTCGCGGGCGAAGGCTGTGGCCGTCGCCCGCCCGATGCCGGCCAGGGCTCCGGTGACCAGTACCACGCGCTCGTTCATGTGATGCTCCAATCGCAGGCAGA
>JBEKCN010000475.1:0-4384 GCA_050014855.1 Streptosporangiaceae bacterium
TGCGCAGGAACGCCCGCCAGGAAGTGTCCACGTTCCCCGGGGCCGTCGCCCGCCGCCGGGCGCGCAGGATCCGCCGCACGGTCGCTTCGCTGACCCGGTGGCCGAGCCGGCGCAGTTCACCGTGCACCCTGCGGTATCCCCAGGCCGGATTCTCCCGCGCCAGCCGCAATATCAGGTCGCGGATGTCCTGGCTGGTCCGCGGGCGGCCGGGCGGGTTCGGGTACGTCCGCTTGCGGGTGATCAGCCCGGCGGTGCCATGCCAGCAGCGTGCCCGGGCTGACCAGCCGGCTGCCACGTAGCACGGCTGGCAGCAGCCGGGCCAGCGCCGCCAGGACCGCCCGGTCGGCCCAGTCTGGCTTCGGGCGGGCGACCTGCCGCCGCAGCACAGCGACTTCATGACGGAGCATCATGATCTCCGCGTCTTTGGACGCCTGGCTGCGGCCGAGCAGCACCAGCCAGCCGAAGACCCGGATCATGATCAGGTAGAGCAGGCGAAGGGACACAGGCCGCGATCTTGCCGCAACCAGCTCATCCGGCCAAACCGCAGGTCACTGCATCTATGTCAGTCTTGAAGTGGTACAGCCGTCTTTCGTGTCGGCCTGGCCGCCGAGCATGTTTTATGCGGATGGAGTCTATGACCGGATGCGGCCGTCGCGGCCGAGGGTGCGGCGCGGCGCGTTCTTGTATGCTTCCGGGCTCTCCACGGGCCGCACGCCGTCGGTGCGCACAGCCAGCGGTGCAGTTCTGCCACCCCGCGCCGGGCCGGTCAGGCGCCGAAGTGTGCGTAGACGGCCCAGAGTGATGGTTTAGCCGGCCATTCATCGCGCATCCGGCGCGTCTGGTCATGCAGCACGGCCGGCACGGCGTCCGTGCTGCCGGTATTCCTGACGGCCTGGTAGACCCGGCGCGAAATACTCGCCTCCCGGCCGTCGACCACCGGCATCGCGGGATTGTCGTAGGACGACCATAGAGTCGCCACGACATGACGGTATCCCGCGACCTGGAACGCCGCGCCGAGGTGAACCGACTCATCGCTCAGCGCCGGACCTGTGCGCGCCGTCTCGCACGCTGACAGGAAGGCCAGGTCGGCGCCCGGCAGGTCCAGCGCAATGAGCTGCGCGACGGTGAGCGCGCGGTCTTGATGGTCGTAGACGAGCAGTCCGCTGTCTGAGGGACTGGCGATGTCGGCACGGGCATGGCATGCGAAGTGCGCGACGGCGTGGCCAGGCAGTGCGGTAAGCACGGCTGCACGGTTTGCCTCCGGGCCGGTCAGCGTGTCGATCTCGCCGCCGAACAGGTTACGTAGCAGTTCCAGGTCGTCTGCTGCGCCGGCCAGGTCGGGGCAGCCCGGCGCCTGCGGCAGGCACACCGCCAGCACGCGGCGTTCGCTGTGAGGTGCTGGCCGGCTGCGGGAGTGGGCCAGCGCGCGGATCGTCGGGGTGTACGACGACGTGACCATGTCAATGACGCCGGGACCCGGATCCTGGCCGGCCGGGGTCGCGGCGTGCAGCGGAAGCAGGCCCAGTGGCCCGGCGGCCGACCACCACAGCCGTGGCGGCGGTTGCGGGGCGGGCGGTGGGTGGTCCAGGTCGAGATGCTGGAGCACCGGCCCGGCGATTGCGGTCCAGAGCCAGCCGAGCACCTGGGTGATCGCCGATTCCGCTTCCCGGCGGTCCCGGAGCGAGGCGTCTGCATCCTGGGCTGCCGCCACGGCGGCATGGAATGTGCTGGCGTGCTGTCCGGCGGCGAAGGCAGTTAGCCCCGGGAGCGGGATGGGGATGACCCCCGCCTTGGTCACCGCCAGCGCGTACGAGGCGATGTCGCTGGCAGCGATCATGACGACCGGATCGCTGGCCGCCGTGCTGAGCAGGCTGTCCAGCTCCGGACGACGGCGGAAGCTGGCGAATTCGGGATCTTCGCGTATCTGGCCGGTCAGCCGCCGGAGTTCCGTGGCGTCCGCCTGCCTGCGTTCGGCCCGGCGGCCGGCACCGATCCCGGAGACGCCTGCCTGGTAACCGACCGCTCCCGATAGGTCGCTCGCGAGGCTGGCCAGCAGTTCCTCGAACCGGGCCGCCTGTTCCGGGTGCCTGCGCCGCAGCGCGGCTATGTCGGGGCGCGCGTCGAGGATCTGGGCCAGCAGGATGCCGCGACCTTGTTCGAGCAGCAGTACGGCGCGTTCGGGTTCACCCAGTTCCGCCGCGCAGGCGGCGGCGTCGGACGCGAGGCCGGCGAACTGCGCGAGACGGCGCTCTTGATCCGGTCGGTTCAGCTCCAGCGGGGCAACGTTCTCCAGCGCGCTGACGGCACAGTCGAGCAGATCGAGTCCGGTGCGCATGTCCCCGCACGCGGCGGCCAGCCGGCCGCCTTCGGCCGCTGCCCGCACCTGCATGGCGGGCGAGGCGCCGGGCGCAAGCGCCGCGTCGCGGTAAGCGTTGATGGCCGGTACCAGCAGGCCGGGCTCGGTGAGATCCGGCTGCGCCGCTGCCAGCGCTTCAGCGAGCAGGAACAGCGCCACGGCGTGATCGGGACCGCCGGGCGGCATGGTATCCGCGGCTGCGCGTGCCGCGGCGACGGCCTCGCCGAGCGCTTGCGGGTCGGTCAGTGATTCATGCCTGGTCCGCAGCAGGATACTCAGGTTGGCCTGCCGGGCCGGCCGCGTGGGATGGCCGGGGGGTGTATCGCTGACCGCGTTCCGCCCCGCTGCGATCGCCTGGTCTAGGCTGTCGAGGTCGGACCGTGCCGCATGCTGCACGGCGAGCGCGTTGGACAGCGAGCTGAGCATCAGCGGGAGCGCCGGGTGACCGGCCGGAACCGAGCCGGCAGCGCTGCGGGCAGCGTCCACCGCCCGGTCAAGGCTCGCGGGAAGACCGGTCAGCTCGAAGTGGGCGAGCAGGACATTGCACAGCGCCTGCAGGACCTGAGCGCGCTGCGGATCGTCAGAGGGGACTTCGGCAGCGGCGGCTGTTGCCGCGCTGATCGCTTCCTCCAGGCTCTCCCGTGCTCCGGTCTGCTCGTACCTGACGCGCAGCGTGCTGGCCAGGTTGGCCATGTGACGTGGTCGTTCCCTGTGTCGCTCTGGGGTCATTTCCACGGCCTGGCGGGAGACCTCTACTGCCTCGTCCAGGTCCGCGGGCGGCCCGCCGCGGTCGTGGCTTGCCTGCAGCGCGTTTCCCAGGTTGGACAGGAACCCCGGGCGGTCGGGATGCCCGGCGGGCAGCCCGGATACTGCCGTGCGGGCTGTCCTGATCGCCTCGGCCAGCAGTTCCCGGTCGCCGGTGCGTTCGAAGCCGGCGTACAGGACCGTGCTCAGGTTGGAGACGAACCCGGGCCGGTCGGGGTCGTCGGCGGCCGCGACCTCGACCGCTTTGCGTGCCGCGGCCAGCGCACGGTGCAGGCTGTCGGTGTCATCCTTCCGTTCCAGGTGCACCCGCAGGGCTAGCGCCAGGTTGGATAGCCAGCCCGCCCGCAGCGCGGTGTCCCCCGAGTCCAGGTCGACTACCTGCTGCGCCAGGCTGATGGCCGCGGCGAGCGCGGCGTCGTCTCCGGTGCGTTCGAAGAGGGCACGGTGGACCAGCGACAGGTTCGTCAGCCTGGTCCCGGTCATGGGGTGACCTGGCGGCGTGTCGCGCACGGCCTGTTCGGCGGCCGCCAGTGCCTCTTGCAGGTCGGCAAGGCTGCCGGTCCGCTCCGCCCGGGTCAGCAGCGCCACGCTGAGGTTGGTCTGGTATGCGGCCCGGATGCGCGGCTGTCCGGCTGCGGTGCGCACCGCCTCGCGGTGCGCCTTGATTGCCTCGTCGAGTTCCGCGGGCATGCCGCGTACCTGCGCGCCGAAGTCCAGCGCGGTACCGAGGGCGCTCTGTGCCAGCGCGTGGTCCGGATGCCCGGCGGGCGCGGCGTCCGCAGCCTGCCTGCCGGCGGTGATAGCTTCACGCAGCGCCGTTTCACTGCCGGTGCGTTCGGCGAGGCTCCTGCGAGCGTGGGCCAGGTTGGCGAGCCGGCCCGCCAGGTCCGGGTGCGAGGAGGGCGTCCGCTCAACCGCCTCGCGACAGTACCGCACCGCCTCGGTGAGGACGGCGGCGTCTCCGGAGCCCTGGCCGCGGCTGTGCAACGCGGTGCCAAGGTCGGAAAGCACCCCGGACCGGCGCGGTTCGTCGTCCGGCAGTGCCTCCAGCGCGGCTCGGTACGCGGCGATCGCCTCATCCAGGCTGGACGGTTCAGCGGTCCGCTCATGATGGGAGTACAGCGCGGTGGCCGCGATGATCCGCACGGTTACGAAATCAGCGGCGTCCGCCGGAGCCGAGGCGGACGCCACCCTGGCCGCGGCGACGGCTTCTGTTACGTCCGCGCCGTCACCGGTCAGCTCGTAACGCTGAGTCAGCGCGCT
>JBEKCN010000476.1:0-4375 GCA_050014855.1 Streptosporangiaceae bacterium
GACGGGTACGTGAAGACGTACAAGGAACTGATCGAGACCACCGACTGGGACTCCTACGGCCGGGGCAAGGACCCGCGCTGCGCCAACTGCATGGCGCACTGCGGTTACGAGCCGTCGGCCGTACTGGCCACCATGGGTTCGCTCAAGGAGACGATCCGCGCCGCGCGCGGCATCTGAGCCGGTAAGAACCGCGACGTCCGGGCGCTCCTGCGCCCGGACGTCACGTTTGCCGGGATTTGCCGGGCCGCATTACCGATTCGTGTCCTATATCGGGGTTTCCCCGAAGTCGCCCCTAAGGATCCTTTCAGGAACGGTCGCCACTATCTGATACGGCACGCACGTGCACTGTGTGTCGTGCCCGGCGCGATCTGCGCTGCCACTGCGGACAGGCCCCGCGTGCCGCGCGGGTACGGGATCGGTAGGAGAGCCCCATATGTTCCTGACATACCTCCGGCGCGAGCTGCGCCGGCGGATGCGCCAGGCGATTATCGTTGCCGTCGGCTTGGCCCTTGGTATTGGCCTGGTCATCGTCGTGACGTCCGTTTCGTCCGGCGTGAAGAATGCCCAAGCCAGTGTGCTGCACGCGCTGTACGGCGAGGGCACTGACATCACCGTGACCAAGACCCCGACCGCGGGCAGCACCGGCGGCGCGTTCGGATTCCGCGGCTCGACCGGCACCCGGACCCGGCCCGCGGCCGGGACGACCATCGACATCGACACTCTGCGTGGCGCCGGCCTCGGCACGATCGGCTCGTCCTCGGTCACCACGGTGTCCAAGCTGAACGGCGTCGCGGCGGCGGCGGGCGGCCTCACCCTGACCGACACGAAGATCACCGGCAAGATCCCCGCCATCAACACCAGCGGGGGCGGCACCGGCGGCTTCGGCGGCGGTGGCGGCGGGGGCGGCGGCGGCTTCGCCGGCTCGTTCACGCCCACCTCGTTCGGTGTCGACGGCGTGGACATCGGCAACGGCGAGCTCGGCCCGCTCAGCTCCGGCAAGCTCACCTCCGGGCGCACGTTTACCTCGTCCGACGCCACCTCCAACGTGGCGGTGCTGGACTCCGACTACGCCACCCAGAACAAGCTGACGGTCGGCTCGACGATCACCATCGCCAAGACCAGCTTCAAGGTCATCGGCATCGTCAGCGAGCCTTCCGGCCAGAACAACTCGGACGCCTACATCCCGCTGGCCCGCGCGCAGGCGCTGGCCGGCATGAGCAACGCCGTGAACACGATCTACGTCTCGGCGACCAGCGCGGCCAACGTGGACTCCGTGTCCAGCGAGATCTCCAAGGCGGTCCCGTCGTCCACCGTCACCAACTCCAGCGACCTGGCCAATGAGGTGACGGGCTCGCTGGCCAGCACCTCCAGCCTGGCCAACAACCTGGGCAAGTGGCTGGCGATCATCGTGCTGATCGCGGCGTTCCTGGTCGCGAGCCTGCTAACGATGGCCGCGGTGTCCCGGCGGGTGCGTGAGTTCGGCACGCTGAAGGCCCTGGGCTGGCGCAGCCGGCGGATCGTCCTGCAGGTCATGGGCGAGTCGGTCGCCATCGGCATCCTCGGCGGGGTGATCGGCGTGGCCCTCGGGTTCGCCGGGGTCGAGCTGGTGAACAAGCTCGCGCCGCCGCTGAAGGCCTCCGTCGGCGCGACGACCGGCACGGCCACCCCCGGCGGGGCCCGCCAGTTCGGCGGCGCCGGCGGCGGTACGGGCGGCGGCTTCGGCGGCGGTGGCGGAGGTGGTACGGGCGGCGGCTTCGGCGGCGGCTTCCGGCGGGCCGCGGCCGACACCTCGCACACGGTGGCTGTCCACCTCAACCCCACCGTGACCATCGGCGTGATCGTCCTCGCGGTGGTACTGGCCGTCGCCGGCGGCGTGATCGCCGGATCGTTCGGAGGCTGGCGGGCCGCGCGGCTCCGCCCGGCCGAGGCTCTCGCGAAGGTGGCCTGATCATGTACAAGCTGAGCGGAGTGACCAAGGACTACCAGAAGGGCCGCCAGACGATCGCCGCCCTGCGGGGCGTCGACGTGGTGATCGAGGACCGCGACTGGCTGGCGATCCAGGGCCCGACCGGGCACGGCAAGTCGACGCTGCTGCAGATCCTCGGCGGCCTTGACCGGCCGACGTCCGGGATCGTCGACTTCGACGGCCAGGACCTGGCCCAGCTGCGGGAGACTCAGCTCACCCGGGTGCGGGCCGAGTCGATCGGGTTCGTGTTCCAGACCTTCAACCTGATCCCCACGCTGTCGGCGCAGGAGAACGTGGAGGTGGCCCTGGTCCCGCTGGGCATCCCCGGCGACGACCGCAGGGCCCGGTCCATGAAGGCCCTGGCGGATGTGGGCCTGGCTGACCGGGCCCGGCACGTGCCGTCGGAGCTGTCCGGTGGCCAGCAGCAGCGCGTCGCCCTGGCCCGGGCCCTGGTCAAAGAGCCGAAGGTGCTGCTCGCCGACGAGCCGACCGGCAACCTGGACGAGGACACCCGCGACGAGATCCTGGCGCTGCTGGAGAAGTTCTGGCGGGAGTACAGCCTGACCCTGGTCGTCGTCACCCACGACAGCGTGGTCGCCCGGCGTGCCCAGCGGATCGGCGTCATGCGCAACGGCCGGCTCACGTTCAAGCTGACCTCCGGCCGCAAGTCCACTGGCCCTTCCGCTGGCGCCTCCGCTGGCACCTCCGCACCACCCGTCCCGTAAGCCGCCCAGGCGGCCTGAAATCCCGCGGGGCCGCGCGAGATCCCCCTCCTCGCGCGGCCCCGCGGTGCTAACCCAGGCGAGCCTCGTAGCGCAGCAGCGCCGGAAGGTCCTGCGGAGCCGGGTCCGCGCCCGCCAGGCCCCGGGCGGTGAACCAGGCGCCCACGTTGGCTGCGTCCCGTTCCAGGTACATCGCGCCCTGCGGGTTGGCGATCACGTCGACCACCTGCGGCAGGTCGATCATGATCAGCCGCTCCTCGTGCACCAGCAGGTTGTAGGCGGACAGGTCACCGTGGGCCAGGCCCTGCCGGGCCAGGGCGACGACCGACGCCACCAGTCGGTCCCACAGCGCGCGCAGCTCGCCGCCGCCCGGCCGCGTCTCGGCCAGCCGCGGTGCGGCGGTCCCGTCCGGATCCCCGATGAACTCCAGCAGCAGTTCGGTCCCGGTGACCTGCACCGGGTAGGGGACCGGGAGACCGGCCGCATGCAGCCGGACCAGCGCCGCGAACTCCGCGATGGCCCACTGGCCGGCGATCGCCTGCCGCCCGAACCCGGTTCGCCCGGCCATGGCCCGGCTGGCCCGCGACTCGCGGACCCGGCGGCCCTCCAGATAGCCGCTGTCCCGGTGGAACATGCGGTGACCGGCGTCGCGGTACCGCTTGGCCGCGAGCAGACAGGACGGGCCGGTCCGCGGCACGCCGCGGCGCAGCAGGAAGACGTCGGCTTCCTTCCCGGTCTTCAGGATGCCCAGCTCGGTGTCGACCGCCGCGAGCTCGGTGACCAGCCAGCCCGGGTACGGCTCCGGGCCGCGCTCGCCCGCGGCCGGCTGGTCCCACGTGGACCAGCGGTCGCCCTCGGGCAGGCCGTCGGTGATGTCCAACGTCTCGACCGACGGCATGGCGGCGCGATGCCGGCTGCGTTTGATGAAGTACGATTCGTCGTCGTCAAAACGCCGCTTACCGCGGCGGGCGTGACCAGCGTCGTACGGGTGTGCGGAATCCTCGCGCACGGCAGGTACTCCTCAGGAAGATGACGGTCAGGGCAGGCGAGATAAGGCCCGCGACGGGCGTATGCATCAGGCGCCTCCCTTCCTCATCGCCGGCCTTGGCCGGCTCTTCCTATGTCCCGTGACCGTGCCACACGCACGCCCGGCCGCACAACCGAATTAAAGCGCCGTGCCACTGCCGTGCCGTGCCACTGCCGTGCCGTGCCACTGCCGTGCCGTGCCACTGCCGTGCCGTGCCACTGCCGTGCCCTGCCACTGCCGTGCCGTGCCACTGCCGTGCCGTGCCGGCCTGGTTACCTGGCGTGGGGTGGGTCAGATGGAGAAATCCTCGCCGTGCCAGATCCCGGCGTCGGGCGGGCGGATGGTGTGATCGACCAGATGCCCGTCGGCCAGCGATTCCAGCCGGTCGAGCCGGTGCATCAGCGACTGGAGGCTGGCGCCGACCAGGTCCGGCAGCAGCGCGTCGTCGTCCCGCGGCAGGGCGGTGGCCATCCGGGGCAGACTGCGCGCGATGACCTGGCCGGGCACCCCGACGACCACCGATCCGGGCGGGACCGGCTTGACCACGACGGCGTTTGCGCCGATCCGGCTGTCGTCACCGATGACGATGGGGCCGAGGATCTTGGCGCCGGCCCCGATGATCACCCGGTCGCCGACGGTGGGATGGCGCTTGCCGGTCTC